>JAJRXO010000597.1 GCA_024276255.1 Chloroflexota bacterium
CACGCAAACCGCACAGGCGGTACGCGGGATGACGAAAGATACAATGATTCGCATCATCGACCATCATCCCTGCGAGCGCGAATTGCCCCCCCACGTGCAATACTGGGGCGAGGCCGTGGGCGCCACCACCACCCTCCTGCTCGAACAAATCATCGATCGCGGGCTACGAGTCACGCCGGTCGAGGCCACGCTACTCCTGTTGGGCATCTACGAGGATACCGGAACCCTGTTGTATGCCAGTACCACACCCCGTGATTTGCGTTGTGCGGCCTGGCTGCTCGATCATGGTGCCAATCTCGAGGTCGTACACGACTTTTTACATCATTCACTCAGCACCGCCCAGCAACGCCTGCTGGAACAGCTGCAGGAGCAGGCCGAGAGTTATGAGATAGCCCACCATCTCATCGTCATTTCCACTGCCGTGAGTGACGAGACCGTGGAAGAAGTAAGCACGCTGGCCCATAAACTGCGTGATTATTTCGATCCTGACGGCCTGTTTGTGCTCATCGATTTCGGCGATCGCATCCAGCTGGTGGCCCGATCCACCACCAATCATCTCCATGTCGGAGAAATCGCCGAACAACTGGGCGGCGGCGGCCATCAGCGTGCTGCAGCGGCATTGATTCGCGATCGCTCGCTGGCCGATGTCAAGGCCCAATTGCTGGCCCTGCTGCCCGAAGCCATTCATCCACCCGCCAAGGTGCGCGACATCATGTCATGGGGCCTGCGTACGGTGCCGCCCGACATGACCGTCGGTGAAGCTGCCAAACGCATGCGTCGCCTGGGGCACGAAGGGTTCCCCGTTGTGGCCGATGGCAAGCTCCTGGGCATACTCACCCGACGCATCATCGACGGCGCCATGCACCACAAAATGCACAACGAGCCCGTGCACAAGGTCATGCGGCAGGGCGCGGTTACAGTGCATATCGATGAATCGGTGCAGAGCCTGCAACAAAAAATGATTGCTTCGGGCTGGGGCCAGGTGCCGGTGGTGAATGATCACGGTGAAATGATCGGCATCGTCACCCGCACAGACCTGCTCAAACTGTGGGCCACCCCCGAAGAAGAACGTTCTCCAACCTCCATCGCCCTGCAGATGCAGACGGCCCTCCCGGCCGGACTGCAAGCACTGTTGCGGCGCATCGGGCATACCGCCGCCGAACTGAATCTCCCCACCTACGCTGTAGGCGGATTTGTGCGCGATCTGCTGCTGGGTTTTCCCAATCTCGATGTCGATCTGGTAGTGGAAGGTGAGGCAGCCCGCCTGGCGCAGGCCCTGGCCAATGAGTTTGGTGGTCGGGTGCGTGTGCACCGCCGTTTTGGCACAGCCAAGTGGATCCGCGATGAAGCTGCCTTTGCTGCCGGTCAGGCGCTGGCCGACGATACGCCAGCCAGCATCGATTTCGCTACGGCCCGCATCGAATTCTACGAGGAAGCCACCGCCCTGCCCGTTGTGGAGAAGAGCAACATCAAGCTCGATCTGCATCGCCGAGACTTCACCATCAACACGCTGGCTGTACGGCTGGATGGTCGGCACTGGGGCGAATTACTGGATTTTTATGGCGGCCAACAGGATTTGCAGAAAGGCATTATCCGCGTGCTGCATTCGCTCAGTTTCATCGAAGACCCCACCCGAATCTGGCGGGCCGTGCGCTTCGAACAACGTTTTGGCTTCGAAATCGAACCGCGCACAGCCGAGCTCATCCACAGTGCCATCGATCTGTTGCCCCGCGTCAGCGGCGCCCGCATTCGCCATGAACTTAATCTGATCCTGCAGGAACAGGAGCCGGAAAAGGCATTACGGCGCCTGCATGATCTTGGCGCCCTCACCATCATCGACCCGGCGCTGGCCTGGAAACCGCGGCTGGAGACGAAATATCAGGGTTTGCGGGCAGTGGTCGCCACCCATCCCCATAGATATGGCGCAATCGAGCGCCTGTATCTGGCGCTGTGGTTGTATTCTCGCTCGCAGGAAGATCATCAGCGACTGATCGAAAAGTTGCGTTTGAACACGCACACACGTGCCCTGCTCGACGAGTGCCGCCGCCTGCGCGAGCGCACGTCGGCACTGCTACAAGCCGAGCTGAGCAATTCTGAACTGGATCGCATCCTGGCCCCCTTCAGTTATGATGCCTTGCTCATCGCCCGCACCGCGACTGACGACTGGACAGTACGCGATCGCATCCTGGACTATGAATTGCACCTGCGCCCCCGGGAAATTCATGTGGACGGGGCAATGCTACAGACGCTGGGAGTCCCCCCGGGGCCCCTTTATCGGCACATCTTTCAGGAGGTGCGGGCGGCCATGCTCGATGGTCGGGTACGCACGGAGGAAGATGAAATCGCCCTGGCCAAAACCCTACTTGCAGAACACATAAAAACGCGGTAAGCTAACGGCGCCACACTCCGTGCCGGCGCTTGCAGAATCAACCCGTTTATTCAGGGGTGTATGTATGGTCAAACAATTCAAGGAAACTTTGCATCTGTTATGGTCAGCCCTGTTTCTGGATGTCAGTAGCTATGACGAGGCTGCCGAAGGCGACAACACGTTTGTCGAAGGTCTGTTCGTCATTGTGCTGATCGGCATCGGGGTAGCCATTGCCCAGATTGTGGGTGCGGTGCTGGGTTGGGCCACCATGCCCGATCTGTCACAACTCAAAGATATATTCCACGAGGGGCTGGTCAGCATGTCGTGGTTTCAGCAATCCGTGGCGGGCGATGCACAAAGCCTGAATCAATTCGAGCAGATGTATGATCTGGGCTGGCGAATCGCGCGTTTACTGGCGCCCAATCCCCGGCTTTCGCTGGCAGGTTTGGTGCTCACCCCCCTGCAATTGATGGTGCAATGGTTGTGGTTTGCCCTGGCAGCCCAGGCCACGGCCCGCCTGCTGGGAGGTCGCGGTGAGATGAAACAGACTTTGGGCGCCACATCCATTGCGTTTGCTCCGCAACTGGTTCGCATGTTCAGTTTCCTGCCCGGGGTGGGCATTGCCGGCGTGGGCGCCTGGACACTATTGACACAATATGTGGCTATACGTCGGGTGCATGAAAATCTCAGCTGGGGACGAGTGCTGATCGCAGTCATTGTGCCCCGCCTGCTGTTGTGGCTGGTGCTGCTGGTGCTGCTTGCCGTTCTCGCTCCCCTGCTGGTTGGTTTGATTGGAGGAATGGTCTCATGATGCAAAGAATTCGTGATTGGCTGGAGCTCGCACGGGCTGCCATGACGCTGGACCCCGCTCCCTTCCAGTATTTCGCCAGCGATCCCATGCCATTGCGAGGGGCCGTGGCGTTGATTCTGGCGGTGGGCCTGCTGGTGGGTGGGATCCAGGCCGTGGTGCAATTGCCGACGATGCTGCAACCCGCCAGCTTCGACGCGGATGTCTTTTTACAGGAATTGGATAAGAACATACCCTTCAATCAGATGTTCGGCGGCGCCCAATCGCCAGAAATGCAACAGTTTTACGATCTGTATCGCAGCAGTGTCGAAGCCTTTGC
>JAJRXO010000598.1 GCA_024276255.1 Chloroflexota bacterium
CCCGAGAGACGGCGGGGCATGACCCGGTGCTGGGCGATCAGCATGGGGACCATCCCGACCCAGATCAGCGGCCACAGGTCGTAGGGCGGGAAGGCCAGCGTGAGCAGGGCTGCAGTCAGGGCGGCGAGAGACAGGCCGAGAAAAATGCGTGATGAGGGTTTCATCACTGTGAGCATACACAAAAAACGCTCCGGCGGCATCGGCCAACCGGAGCGTTTGGGGATCAGGTAGATGGGGGGATTTTTCCCTGGTCAGTTGGCCAGGGGTCACTCGCAGTGGCTTTAAGCAACTACCTCCGCGCCGCAAAATGATATAATCGCACCGCGGTTTCCTATTCCAACAGGGAAACCGTATGGGCAGTATAACAGTTTCGGTAAATACCAGATTGTGATTCCCCACAGAGAGCGGTAGCCGCTCAATGTGGAGAAAATGTTTAAGCGACTGCGGTCGCAGAAATGGCAAACATGTCAGACATCGTATTGATTGGGCTTCTGATTTTGGTCAATGGTTTCTTCGCCGCTGCGGAGATGTCACTGGTCACTGCGCGCGAAACGCGCCTGAAGGCGCTGGCAGAAACCGGAGATCAACGGGCGCTTGCCGCATTGCAAATTCGAAACAACCCTGGAGATTTCCTGTCCACCATCCAGATTGGGATCACCTTGGTAGGGACCACCGCCTCGGCCATTGGCGGGGTAGAGGTCGTCCGCGTGCTGTCTCCTCTGATCGCACAGTTCCCCATGCTAGAACCGTATGCTGACAACATCGCCTTGGTCGGGGTCGTTCTAACGCTTACTTATTTCACGCTGGTGTTCGGGGAATTAGTGCCCAAACGACTAGCCTTGCAAAACGCCGAGAAACTGGCAGTTGCACTATCCAGACCAATGGGGGTTCTCGCCCGGTTCACCTTTTTGCCTATGAGAATTTTGTCCCTGTCAACAGAGTGGGTGCTACGCCTCATTAACATCGAGCAATCGGAGGCCCCATCCATCAGCCCGGAAGAGATCGAAATGCTTGTCAAGCAAGGGGTAACCGAAGGCGTGCTTCAATCGTCCGATGAAAAGCTAATTAGCGGCGTCTTCGATTACACGGCACGCCGCCTACGTGAGGTGATGACGCCTCGAACAGCAATCATCGCCTTTGAAGCGAACACACCCGTAGCCCAGGTTCTCGAGGTCGCTCAAAGCGTCGGTTACTCCCGCTATCCTGTGTACCGCGACACCATAGATCACATTTTAGGTTACGTCCACATCAAAGATCTGATCTGGGCTGATAAAAACACTACACTGGATCAACATTACCGCACAATTCACTTTATCCCCGGTAACACATCTCTCCCAAAGGCGTTCGAGATCCTGGTAAAGACGGGCCGCCACATGGCCATCGTGATCGATGAGTTCGGCGGGACGCATGGGCTGTTGACCCTCGAAGATTTACTGGAAGAAATCGTCGGAGAAATAGAGGACGAACACAGCCCGGCATCGGTCTCTTTCGTCCAACGGGCTGACAGCGAGTGGGTCCTGCCTGGGCAGGCTCCCATCACCGAGGTTGGCGACCTGCTACAAATCCAGTTTCAACCTGAAGGCCGGTATAAGACAATCGCCGGATTTATGATGTATGAATTAGGTTTTATACCCTCTGAAGGTGACCAGGTAAAAAAGTTTGGTTATGTGTTTCGAGTGCAAAAACGCGAGAAACTACGCATCGTTGAGATCAGTGTAACACCAGACAAGTGACAGAGGGGAAACATTAGCCCAAGGAACGCCCAGGACTTGGGCAAGCCAAAAGCTCCTGCCGACTTAACCACTTGCCACGTCATGCTTCAGCGCCAGAGAGACGGCCTCGGTGCGGCTGGCGGCGCCCAGTTTGGAGAGAATGCTGCTGACGTGGAACTTGACCGTGGAGCGACTGACCACCAACCGCTCGGCGATCTGCGGGTTGCTCAGCCCCTCGACCATCAGCGCCAGCACCTCGCGCTCGCGCGGGGTCAGGTCGAAGCCGGGTTTTTCCGCGGGGGCGCGGGCGGCCTCGATCAGCGCCTGGGCGGCCTCCGGAGCCAGCGTGGGCTTACCGGCCACAGCGGCGCGGATGGCCTTTGCCAGTTCGTCCGCAGAGACATCCTTGAGCAAATAGCCAATCGCCCCGGCTTTCAGCGCGCTTTGCACCAACTCCTGCTCTTTGAAACTGGTCAGCGCGATGACCTGGACCTCGGGGCAGCGCTCCCGGATGGCCTGCGTGGCCGCCGCGCCGTCCATCCCCGGCATCACCAGGTCCATCAGCACCACGTCGGGGCGTACTTGCTCGCACAGGCGCACGGCTTCCTCGCCGCTCCCTGCCTCGCCGACCAGTTCGAGGTCGTCGTAGGCCAGCAGAAAGGCGCTCAACCCGCTGCGCACCACGGCGTGGTCGTCCACCAGCAGGACGCGAATGGGGGGTTCGGAATCAGGAATTGGTGATGGGCACATATTTTTTCCTTGTGTGACTAACCGACTATCTGACTGACCAACTATCCGACCACTCGACCAGGATGCGCGTCCCCTGGCCGGGTTGGCTCTCGATAGTCAGCCTCGCGCCGATGACCTCGGCGCGCTCCCTCATTATACCCAGCCCCAGGTGTTCCGGGGGGACGCGCCCGGGGTCGAAGCCGCGCCCGTCATCGCGGATGACCAGGCGCACCCGACGCGGCTGGCAATCCAGGCTGAGCCAGAC
>JAJRXO010000599.1 GCA_024276255.1 Chloroflexota bacterium
GGGGGGGGTCTTATTCTCCGATATGAATTCATTGTGAATTCAACATCCATGAGGAGGAGCGGAGTTTGACGAAAGGACTATTTGCATTCCACCACAAAATCCAATGGATCGTGATTGGGCTGGGCATCGCCCTCGTGGTGATCATCGCGCTCTGGGGCGGCCCGGCAGCGCAGGCTCAGCCAGAACAGCCACTGGCATTCAGCCATAAAAAACATGTCGATGCGGGCACGCAGTGCGTGTATTGCCATCCTGGGGTGCTGAATGGCCCGGTGGCGGGGCTTCCTTCGATGGCCAAATGTATGGGTTGTCATTCAAATGTGCAGGTGAGCGATGAAACGGATCAACCGGATGTCGATACCCTGCTCTCCTTATGGGATAGGGGACTGGCCTTGCGTTGGGTCAAAATTAATGATCAGCCTGATTTTGTATATTTCAGCCATCGACCGCATATTCAACATGGGGTGAGCTGTGAGTCATGTCACGGCAATGTCGGTCAGATGGATTTCGCCCAACCGGCCTTTCAGATCAATATGGGCTTTTGCCTGAGTTGTCACCGTCAGCAATCCCCGGACAAGTTTACACGGCTGGTGGATTGCAAAACCTGTCATCAATGAGGATCTTATGACCGTCAGTATCACCCGCAGGCAGTTTCTCAAAGCCGCCGGCGCTGCCGGCGCCGTCACGGTGATCACCGGCTGCACAGCTAATCTCCAGCAAACCGAATATCTAGAGGCCTATGTAACGGCTCCGGAGGAAGGTTTGCCTGGCGAGGATCTGTGGTACGCCAGCACATGCCGCCAGTGTGCTGCCGGCTGCGGCATCATCGTGCGCGTCAGTGAAGGGCGAGCCCGCAAAATAGAGGGCAATCCTCAGCACCCGCTCAATCAGGGACGGCTCTGTGCCCGCGGACAGGCAGGTTTGCAGGCGCTTTATCATCCTGATCGGTTGCATAATGCTTTACGACAGAAAGACGGTCGCGGCAGTCGTGAGTTCGAGCCTATGTATTGGGATGACGCGGTGCTGTCGGTCGGTGCGCACCTGGAGTCGGTTTCCGATCCCAGCCGCATTGCCTTTTTGGCGGGCGGGGGCACATCCGATCATCTTTTCCATCTGGCGCAACGATTCATGAACGCGTTGGGCGCCCCGCCGCCCCTGCTCTATGATCTGCATTCCGAGCTGGAAGGGCGCCAGGTATTGCATGCCGCCCAGAACACGCTATTTGGTTCATCTACGCTGCCACTCTATGATATCAGTGGCGCCGATGTGGTGTTTTCGTTTGCCGCTAATTTCCTGGAGACATGGCTGTCGCCGGTGCAATACAGCGCCGCGTTTGGGCGTCTGCGGCAGGGGCAGGCCGGTAAACGGGGCTACATTGTCCAGTTCGAATCGCGGCTGTCCAACACCGCGGCCAACGCCGATAAATGGGTGTCTATCAAACCGGGTACAGAGGGGCTGGTGGCGTTGGCTCTGGGTAAGATCATCGTCGATGAGGGGTGGGGGCACGAGATCAGCCATCGCGGACATGCTGTGTTGTATAAAAATGTGAGTGTGGGAGAGATTGCCACCGCCAGTGGGGTGTCGACCGAGAACTTGCGGCGTCTGGCGCGCATTTTCGCCGATGCCGACCATCAGATCGCCCTGCCAGGCGGTGGTCTCAGTGGCAGTGGCGATGGGATTACATCCGTAACTGCTGTACAGGCGCTAAACGTGATCATGGGCCGTCTGGGCGTGCATGGGGGGCTGTTCCTGCCCGGCTCGGCTCCCGGCGAGGGTTTTGTATCGCCCCCGCGCAGCACCTATGCCGATATGCTGGACCTAATCTCGCGCATGCGGGCTGGTGATGTGCAGATACTCTTTATCCATGGCGCCAATCCTCTTTTCGAACTGCCGCGGGCAGCTGATTTCGCATCCGCACTGGCCGAAGTGCCCCTGGTCGTCTCCTTTGCCTCTCTGCTGGATGAAACAGCCGTTCAAGCTGATTACATCCTGCCGGATCACAGCTATCTGGAAGGATGGGGCTACCAGGTGGTATCACCGCCATCTGATCGCCCGGTGATCAGCGGGCAACAGCCTGTGGTGCGTCCTCTGTACGATACGCGCGCTACAGCCGATGTACTGCTTGCCCTGGCCCAGACATTGGAAGGTGATGTGGCCACTGCCCTGCCCTGGCCGAACGAGGTAGAGTACCTCAAATCCGTTGTCACACAATTGCGTGATACAGGCACATCGCCGATTACGTTCTGGACCCAATGGCGACAGCAGGGGGGATGGTGGCCCCAGGGTCAGGATGTACATGGCCCCAGTGCTGGTTCGGTGTTTCAGGCGCCCCTGGCGCAACCCCGGGTCGAGTTTACAGGCGATGTGACCCAATACCCCTATTTGCTGCATCTCTATCCTTCTTTGACGCTCTCCGATGGCCGGGGAGCGTCCCTGCCCTGGTTGCAGGAGACGCCCGATCCCATGACGACGGTTGCCTGGAACACCTGGATCGAGATCAATCCCCAGACGGCAGAA
>JAJRXO010000600.1 GCA_024276255.1 Chloroflexota bacterium
AAGTTATCCACAATCGTCTCGATTTTTCCCCAGGCGCATCCGCTGCATTCTAGTTCTGCAGGCGAATCCGCACCTTTTCCAGCCGTTTTTGCAGGCCGGGATCTTCCTGCAGGCGCTGCTGGAATTTCTCGGTGCCGTACATCACGGTGGTATGATCCCGTCTGCCCATGAGTTCGCCGATTTGCGGGAAGGAAAGTTGCGTTACCTCCCGCATCAGGTGCATGGCAGCCTGACGAGGTACGACCACCCGTCGGGCACGGCGGGGACCGGTGAGCTCACTCACAGAAACACGGAATTCCTCGGCCACAGCCCTGAGGATCGCCTCGGGACTGTCGTCGATGGGCGCCTGCTGGCGTTGCAATACCTGTTGGGCCAGTGCCAGATCCAGGGGATCATAACAGTGTTGGGCATAAGCCGTAACCCGGATGAGGGCCCCCTGGAGTTCGCGCACGTTGCTATTGTAGTGCTCGGCGATGAAAACCAACACATCATCCGGCACTTTCACGCCCAGTTCCATGGCTTTGTTGCGTAAGATGGCCAGCCGGTGTTCAAATGAAGGGGGCTGGATATCAACCATGAGGCCGCCCTCGAATCGGGAGCTGATGCGGTCTTCCAGCCGGGTGAGCAGGTGCGGTGGCCGATCACTGGTAACCACGATTTGCTTGTTGGCAGCCTGCAGGCTGTTAAACGTATGGAAAAATTCGTTTTGTGTGCTATCGCGACCCTGAATGAACTGAATATCGTCAATGAGGAGGACATCGACATCGCGGTAGTTCTGGCGCAGCCGGCTGGTGGTTTTGCTGCGAATGGCCTCGATCATGTCGTTGGTAAACGTCTCGGATGTGACGTAACGGACAACATAACCGGCGCGGGCTGTTTCATGACCAATGGCATGCAGGAGATGCGTCTTGCCTAGGCCCACGCCGCCGTAGATAAAGAGAGGATTATAACGAGTGCCCGGCTCTGCGGCCACGGCCTGGGCTGCCGCACTGGCAAAACGATTGCCATCGCCCTCGATAAAGGTGGCAAAGGTCATGTCGGCGCGCAGATTATCACCGCGCGGGGGCGTAACAGAACGCAGTACGGCCGGTGCTGCTGCCGGCATATCCTGCAACAACGGAGGGGAAGCAGGCGCAGCGGGCGCGTCATCGATCGCGTCCGCACGTACCATAAACCGCAGGTCGATGCTATGACCACTCAGACGCTGTAATCGTCGCTTGATCATGCCTTTCATGCGTTTTTCCAGCCACTCCTGAGCAAAGCTGTTTTTTACGGCAATGGTAAAGCACCCATCTTCAAAGGCAACAAAAGTAGCCTCTCGCAACCAGTTATCAAATACCGGACGCTGCAGCGTGAGTTCCAATTCGCCAAGCACAGCTCGCCATATTTCCTTGTAGTCGTTGTTGGTGGCCTGGATCATGGTATCAGCCAGATGTACTGCGGTGTCTGATCGGGATGAGGACATAACAGGGATGGGGGACATGGTGTTACCTGGGCGCGGGAACCCTTTTCGGCGCGCACCAGTCGGATCAGTGTTTGCGCGCGGCCTATCGTTTTAGTCACAAAGGAGTATGATGGGATGCTGAACCCACTTGTGCGCTACGAAGAATCGGGGGGACAAGCTTAATGAATGTTTTTAGGGGGAGCAGCTTGCGATTCGACGAGATACTCCGTATTGCCCGGTCCAGCCTATTGCCAGAATAATAGCAGATGGTCGTTGGGTTCAGCAATTCACCGGCGGCTGTACCGTCATCTGAAAACCACTCTATTATCGTTAAGCTGAGGCCCGAATAAATGCGAACAGATTTTCGGCATCCCCTAGGGTTAGTGGGGCGTCACCTGAGCTCCCACTAAATACTGCCTCCCCTGCCAAAGCCCCCAAACACACCTGCGCGCCAGCGTTTTAAGGATCAGATAAGCAAGGCCGGC
>JAJRXO010000601.1 GCA_024276255.1 Chloroflexota bacterium
CAACCCGGCCCCGCGACCGGCCAGCACCCTGGGGGATCCGCAGGCGCCGGTAGTGATGTACGAATGGTCAGACTACACCTGACCGTATTGTGGGCGCTTCCAAAGTGAAGTGCTTCCGCTTCTGGAAGAAGCGTACATCAAACCGGGCAAACTGAAACTGGTTTACAAAGAGTTTCCCGTGATCGGCGGCGACGCCGCCGTGATGGCCAGCTTTGCCTCGCAATGCGCCGCTGTACAGGGTCAATTTCGTCCGTATCATGACTGGCTGTTCGCCAATGTTAAGGACTGGCGCTCCGGCGATACGGTGGAAAAACTCAAGGCCGCTGCCAATGATCTGGGGCTGGATGGCGAAGCCTTCGCCACCTGCCTTGACAATCAGGAGACCCGTGACATCGTGGTGGCCGACTTCGAAGAGGGCAGGAAGTACGGGATTCGGGGCACACCCAATTTTGTGATCAACGGCCATATGATCAGCGGCCTGCTGCCGTACGAGCAGTTCGTTCCCATCATCGACGCCCTGATCGCTGAGGCTGAAAGCGGTGCGTTGCCTGCCAACGTGGCGACCGTAACGCCCACCCCGACCCCCAATACCGATTTTAACATTGCCAATGCAGCCACGAAGGGCAGCCCCGATGCGCCTGTCACCATCGTGGAGTTCAGCGATTTTCAATGCCCCTTCTGCCAACGTTACTTCAAGCAAACCTATGCCAAGATCATGGAGAATTATGTTGATACAGGCAAGGTCTACTATGTGTTCAAGAATTTCCCGCTTACGAGCATCCATCCGCAGGCGGTAGGCGCAGCCAATGCCGCAGCCTGCGCCGGTGATCAGGGATCTTTCTGGCCGATGCATGATCTGCTGTTCGAGCACCAGGATCAATGGGCGGGGAATAATAAAGCCAACGAGGTCTTCATGTCCTTTGCCGACCAAATCGGACTGGACAAGGATGTCTTCCAGTCATGCCTGGAGAATGAGCAGTTCTCCGATGTCATCTTTGCCGACTTGCAGGAAGGCGTCGCAGCCGGCGTCACCGGCACGCCCGCCTTTTTCATCAATGGCAAGCTGCTCAGCGGCGCCCAGCCCTATGAAGCCTTTGTGCAGATGATCGAACAGGCACTGGGCCAGTAAAACACAAAACGCCTGCCCGGCTGCGATAGCCCGGGCAGGCGCTAATCTGGTTTGTTTCGGGCTATGCCAGGGATCGGGTGGCAACGAGCAGGTCGGGCCGGGCTCCCTCGCTGACGGTGAAGCCCAATTTACGGCTGATGCGCTCCATTGCGGCATTGTCGCTGCGGAAGGTGGCTGTCACCTCGCCCACGCCCTCCTTTTTGCCGATTTCCAGCAGCCGCGTGAGCAGGGCTGTGCCCAGGCCCGTGCCCTGGCATTCGTCGCGCACGAGAATGCCGAACGTGGCATCATCTGTGCCGGGGATCTTGCTCAGGCGGGCCACAGCAACGATCTCCGGGTGCTGGCCATCGAGATCGCGCTCGGCTACCAGCACGAACTGTCGGTGAAAGTCAGCAAAACACACCTGAGCCAGCCGTTCGTGGGCCACACGCATCTTGAGCTCCATCGGTTGATCATATCGCATGCGCACCGTCTCATCCGAAAGTGAACGATGGAATTCCACCATCAGGGGCTCATCCTCCGGGCGGATGGGGCGGAATACGAGATCAACGCCGGTCACAGGGTTTCGCCAACTACTGACATATTCGACGGGATAGGGACGGATGGCGGGCCGGGGCAACTGCGCGGGATCCGTATCGGGGTCGTGTAGCAACACGCGGGCATCGAGGGCGATCAGGCGTTCGGCGGACGCCAGCAGGGGGTTGATGTCGATCTCCTTGATCCAGGGCTGTTCCACAACCAGCTGGCTGAAGCGAGCCATAAGCTTTTCCAGCTCAACCAGGTCTACAGCATCCCGACCGCGCACGCCCTTTAACGCCTGATAGATCTTGGTGCGTTCCATCATACGGCGGGCCAGCGTGGTGTTCAGCGGCGGGAGCGCCAGGGCGCTGTCCTTGTACACTTCCACCATGATGCCGCCGGTTCCGAACAGGATCACGGGGCCGAACTGGGCGTCCTGGCTGCTGCCGATGATAAGCTCATAGCCCTCATCCAGGTCGAGCATGGGCTGCACGGTCACACCCAGGAAATCGGCCGGGCTGAATTTCTCACTCACCCGCTTCTGCATCTCGATGAAGGCAAACTCCACGGCCACGGCATCCTTTAGATTCAGGCGCACGCCCCCCACATCGGACTTATGGGTAATGGTGTGCGAATGCAACTTCAGCACCACAGGATAGCCGATGGCTTCGGCCGCGTCAACGGTTTCCTTGGGTGTGGTTGCGATGCGTGTTTCTACAGTGGGAATGCCATAGTAAGACAAAATCTGCTTGCTTTCATATTCGGTGAGGATGGTGCGGCCGGCCTGCCGGGCCTCCTCCAACAATGACTCGGCCTGAAAGCGATAGCGTTCGTATTTGCTGGGGTTGGTGCTGAGAATGGGGGTTTCATACAGCGCTCGCAGGTTATCGCTGTAGCGCCACATGTAGTTGAACACGCGGGAAGCTGTGTCGGGATAAGCATAGGTGGGGATGTTTGCCTGATTGAGCAGGCGCTCCCCGGCCTGGATCATATCCCCACCCATCCAGCTGGCCAACACCGGTTTGTCACTGCCCCGCGCCTGCACCCGGCGGGCCAGCTCGGCCGCGGTTTCAGTGGGATCGGTCATGGCCTGTGGGGTGAGGATCACCAGCAAGCCGTCGGAATTGGCATCGTCGGCCAGGATGTCGAGTGTGTCGGCGTAGCGGGCAGGATCAGCGTCCCCCAGCACGTCGATGGGGTTGTTGTGGCTCCAGGCAGAGGGCAGGATCTGGTTGAGCCGGGCCATGGTTTCATCACCAAGGGGAGCCAGTTGTCCACCGCCAGACACCAGGGCGTCCGTGGCCAGCACGCCTGGACCGCCGGCATTGGTAACGATGCTCAGGCGCTTGCCCCGCGGCCGGGGTTGTTTGGCCAGCACTTCGGCGATGTCGAACATCTCGGAAATGCGGTCCACCCGCAACACGCCGCAGCGATTGAAAGCCGCATCGAGCACATCGTCACTGCCGGCCAGCGAGCCCGTGTGAGAAGCCGCCGCCTTGGCAGCGGCCGCTGTGCGCCCGGCCTTGATCACGATGATCGGCTTGGTCAGTGCAACCTCCCGGGCCGCCGCAATGAAGGATTGGGCGTCGCCCACCGTTTCCATATAGATGACAATGGCAGCGGTGTGTTCGTCTTCCCCCAGATAGTAGATAAGGTCGCCCCAGTTCACATCGAGCATGGAGCCAATGGAAACAAAATGGCTGAAGCCCACATTTTCGCTGTAACTCCAGTCGAGCACGGCCGTACACAGGGCGCCGCTCTGGCTGATAAAGCCGATGTTGCCCTGGTTGGCCATGCTGGCCGCGAAGGTGGCATTGAGGCCGGTGACAGGGCTCATCACCCCCAGGCAGTTGGGGCCGATGATGCGCATATTGCCGGCCTGGGCCTTCTCCAATATCTCTTTTTCCAGGGCCGCGCCCTCAGGGCCGATCTCCTTGAAACCGGCGGAGATGATGATGGCGCCGGGCACACCGGCAGCGATACACTCGCTGATGATGCCAGGCACGGTGCGGGCCGGGGTGACGATGATCGCCAGATCCACAGGATCGGGAATGGAAGCGATGTCGGGGTAGGCTTTGATGCCCAGCACGTTGGGCCGCTTGGGATTCACGGGGAAGATGGTGCCGCCAAACGGGCTGCTGAGCAGGTTCCAGAGGATGGTGCGGCCCACACTGCCCTCGCGCTCGGTAGCGCCGATGAGCGCCACAGTGCGGGGCGAGAAGATGGGATCGAGAGCATGGCGCGAATATCGCAAAAAGTCACGTGTCAATTCAGGAATAAGTGGGTTCAAAATAGGCATGATTTGTTCACTCCGCGACCGTACAGATCCGGCCGTGCTTGCCATCGAAAAGTCACAGCAGTTACAGGGCACAGATCTGTCGGGTTACGTTACGCTTTGAATTTGGATTGTTGTCATGCTAACAGACCGGAAAGGATTTGTAAATGATGGAGCTCATACAATCCCTGGCTAAAGAGCAGACCGACGGTGCGCGCTGCGCACGCCCATCATGATGAAAATGGGAGAACACAGATGAGAGGCAAACCGAAGTCTGCCTCTCTGCGAGCGTAGCGGGAACGGAGCCGGGCCTAGATGAAAATGATTTGTGATCCCTCGGTCATGTCCATGAAATCGCCGGCAGTAACGATGCCTTTGAGGCCATCGACGAAATCCTCTTCTTTGAGATCCATCATATCGACGGTCATTTTACAGGCGTAGAGATTGGCGCCGGCATCGGCCAGCATTTCAATGTATTCCCGCACGGGCGGTACTTCCAGTTCTTCCATCTTCTTTTTCATGAAAGCAGTGGCAAAGGCAGTCATGCCGGGGATGATGCCCATAAGGTTGGGGATGCCCAGATTGCCCGGAACCCCCATCATCGACATTTTCATGCTGGTGTTGCCGACAGGGGCGATCTCGAGGTGATCGACGCGATCCTTACGGATCAGGTCCAGGCCCCAGAAGGTGAAGAAGATGGTCACATCGATGCCGTTGCCGAGGGCGGCCCAGCCCATGATCAGGGCGGGGTAAGCCATATCGAGATCACCTTTGGAGCAGATGAAGGTAACGTGGCGATTTTGATCAGACATTGGTATAAGCTCCTGTGTTTCGGGAAAATGGATCAGGCAGAGCGGTGGGGTTACCGATCTGCCCGGGTTTGGATGCCGGAATTATACGCAGCCCTGAGGCTTGCCCAGACCGGCGATCTTGGCCACTTTTTTGGCCGGGCCCTTGGGGAAGAGCTTGAACAGTTCCTTGGTGCTGATGCCGGTGCCCTTGGTGATCTGGCGCAGGGTGGGTGAGGCGCCGGTTTCGCCGGCCTTCTCGCGACACCAGTTGATGACCTGCCAGTGGGCGTCGGTCAGTTCGATGCCCTCTTCCCTGGCCAATTCCTGCGCCAGCTCGGGCGTCCACTGGCCGGGATCCACCAGATAGCCTTCTTCGTTCACATTCACGGTGATGCCGATCAATTCTTTGGTAACCATGGTTATACCTCGTAAGCAGTAAAAGTTTGGGGTGAGTGGGGAGTGGGATTAGAGTAAAGTGTTAGATGGGTTTCAGGACTTGCCGTTGCCGTTAACGCCATTGCCGGGGCCTGCGCCCACGGTCTTGAGCATCTGCAGGGTCAGGGCCAGGCCACGGCGCACATTTGGATCGCGCATCTGGCGCATGAGGCCGAAGAGCGACGTGTCGACATCTCGGGCTTCGGACTCGGTCACCCGCATGGTGCGCGTGAGGTTCTGCAGGGTGAGCATGACCTCCGGTTGGGTCATCTCGCGCACCGTGGTGAGGATGGTGACCACATTGTCGCCCAGCGCCTTGACGTCCTCCGGTCCGAAGGCATCCACGATGTTGTCGATCACATAGAAGCCCTGCTGGAAGTTCTCGAAGTAGCCCTTGCGTTCCAGCTCTTCCAGTTGCTGCACGGTCGTGAGGAAAGCATCGTTGAGGATGGGCGCCAGGTCGGCCAGGAGATCGCTCAGGCTCTCCAATTGATCGAGCATGTTCTCGATATTGCGGGTGTTGCG
>JAJRXO010000602.1 GCA_024276255.1 Chloroflexota bacterium
GCGGGCGCGTTCCTCGTCGGCCTCACGCCGCGCGGTTTCGGCCGCGGTCAGCCCTTCCACGATACGCTGCTTGCGCTCATCCAGCATCTTGCGCAAAGCCGGGAAGACGAAGCGGTTGAGCAGAAAATACAGCAGGATAAAGTTAACAATCTGCGCCAGCAGATAGGGACCATTGATACCCAGTTGGGCCATCATGTACCTCCTTTTGCTGTTCTATACAGCATGTGGGGTGGCCGGATGCCAGTTTTATTGCAAACCAGGAGCGCCCACAAACAGCAAAAGAAGCGCAACGACTAGGGCGTAAATAGCAATCGATTCCGCAAACACAATACCAAGAATCATGTTCGTGCGAATTTCACCGGAGACTTCGGGGTTGCGGCCCATGGCCTGCAGAGCACCCATCACCAGCAAACCGATACCAATACCAGGGCCAATAGCGCCAAGACCGATTGCAAGACCGGGAGCAAGAATCTCAATCATGATGGAACATTTCCTCCGTGGGATAGTTTAGGGTGAAGTAAGTACAAGAAACGGAAAAGTAAGGCAGAATCGGGCAAAATGGAATTTACGCTGCGATCCTGAGAGAAGCGATCAATGATGTTCGTCTCCGGCATGGCTGTGGGTTGCCTGCTCGAAGTAAATAAACGTGAGGATAGCGAAAACAAAGGCCTGCATAAAGCCGACAAACAGCTCCAGCCCCATAAACGGCAGGGGCAGCAGGAACGCCACCAGGAATGACATAACAAATAGCAAGACCTGTCCGGCAAAGATATTGCCGAAAAGTCGGAAGGCCAGGCTGATGATCTTGGCGAATTCGGAGATGAATTCGAGGATGCCCACAAAGAAGTCGATGGGCTTCATACCTGTGATCACCGGCATGGCAAAGCGCCGGAAATACTTGAGTCCCATCTTGCGCACCCCGATTGCATGACTCAGCAACACCACAAAGAAGGCCAAGCCAATAGTCAGGTTCAGATCGGTAGCCGCAGCCCGGAGGAAGGGGGTGAGCACATAGCCGCCGGTGGTTTCTTCTGGATGATATTCCTTATCCGCGGCTTCGGCAGCCGCTGCTTCAGCCTCGATTTCACCCAACCGTTCTTTGTCCAGGATCACCTGATCTTTGGTGAGCGTGGTAATACCGGCAAATTCCGAAATCCCGTAGCCACGGGTGACGCCGCTGTTGGCGTAGGCCACTTCCACCGGCTCGATCACCCCCACACTGTCAAAACCGGGCACCAGTTCCCACCAGTTGGCAAACAGCAGGAAGAGTAAAATCGTGAGAAAGGTTGGCAGCCAGGCACGGGCTTTTTCTTTGCCGCCGATGTCGGTAAGCATGCCATCGAAGGCCTCAAAGATCCATTCCGCCAGATTCTGCAACCCATCAGGAACATCACTCATCTTGCGTACAGCCAGCAGGCCCAAAACCAGCACGGTGATGTCAGCCAACAGCGTCGCAATCAGGGTGTTGGTGAACTGGAAGCCACCAATTTTCAGACCCGGGATCTTTTCAGCCGGCAAGAGAATGGTTGGCAACGGCACTTTCACAAACAGGACGGATATGACCAATGCGGCCAATACGCCGATTATGAGGATGAGGTTCTTTCCCTGAAAGAGTTTACGCACTAATCTTTCTCCTTCATTTCATCGGGTGGGGGGGGAGCAAGCAAAAGAAAACGCCCCTGGATGGTGCGGACAACATAAACGACAGCGACGATGGTGCCGATCAATAAGCTGGCAAAAAAACCCCACGGAGCTGTGTCCATGATTCGGTCCCAAAGGAGACCTAGCACCGGTGAGATTATCAAAGTACTCCCCACCACAAGTAATAAACGAATAATGAGTCGGGTCATTGGCTCAGGGGTGGTGTACCGTCATTGGATAATCTGGGCGGGCCCATGGGGGTGCAGCGAACACCGTGGGCATCGACGTGAATTGTGGAAGCGATGGGAGTATAACCCAAGCTGTGCATGTGAGCAAATTTTTCACAACATAAAAACGGTGATGAAGCGTACATTCACGTATGTGTCGCGTATAACGCATCCCGCCGCCCCTACTCCTCTGCAGACAACACATGCACCCGCAGGCCAATGGGATCGCGGAGCGTAAGGCGCCGGGGCTCAGCATGCAGGATGGAGATATCTGCCTGCTGCACGCGTCCCTGCAGAGCATCCCAATCGGGTACGGCGAACACGGGCTCGCTGCCGTGCCGATGTTGTGGTTCCCGGCATCGCGTATTGCTGGCCCGGATCACCACAGGCACGTTTTCGGCTACCAGATGCACATGTCCAAAATAGGCCAGGCCCGTGGGCAAACCCAGCACATCACGATAAAAACGCACGCTGGCCGTGACATCGTGCGTATAAATCGATAGTTCCTGTAATCCATGCAGGGTAAGAGGAAGAGAAGGGGCGTCATCATGGCGGCGATGACTGCGCAGGGCCCGTCTTCGGGCAATATCCCAGTTTTTGGGATCTTCGGGCTGCAACAGCTCGATTGCATTGGCGCTGGGATCCAAGAATACGAGCAGGCTGGCCCCCGGCAGCATCTCGGCAAACACGACCGGCACGCCTGCCGTCAGCAGGGCGCCGCGAGCAGCGCCAAAGTCCGCAATATTCCAAGCCGGCACCACCCCATGAGGACCCCGTGTGCCGCAGGGCTGCGCATCCGGCAACATGCGCCAGCTCAGTCCCTCCAGCGTGTAGCTCAGGGGATGCCGGGTGTCGGGCTGGAGATGAAACAGGCGACGCCAGAAAGCCTCGGTGGCAGCCTCATCTACAACCCATGTTTCCAGCGCCACCAACCTGACCAAAGGCCGCTCGGCGGGCATGGTTTCAGTGACTGCGTTTGGAATCAGAGGGGCGGCGACGATAACGCGGACGATCGGGCAGCCGGTAGTTGCCCGGCTCCCGCCCGTCGGCCACGTCCAGGGCCTGCAGCAGGCGCTCGAAATGATGGATCGGATCTGTCTCCAGCAGGATATTGAGAATGCGGTCTTCCTGCAGCACGAAGGCCACATGCGTACGGAAATTACGATCGTCGACGCGCTTGATGGGGATGCCCACCTGCAGGGCGAAAGCGCCTTCAGCATCGCTGAGCGCGTGCACCACCTCGCCAGTGTACTCCATCCAGCTGGCCAGTCGCCGCACATCCAGGCCGCTTATCACATACAGCATGACATCGCGCTCGGCCAGCATTTGCAGGCGCTGGCCCAGATTCACACCCGGCGGAGGAATGGGAAAGGGATTGACGGCCGCAGGGTTGTAAATGCACACGGCCAGCGCACCTTCTTCTACCATATCGGCCGGGGTGAGCAAGGGACCGGCCACGCTGGGCAGGCGCATGCGGGGCAAGAATTCGCCCGCGGTGATGTTCAGGCCCGCCATCCGGGCGTGGGGATAATCCATGTTATTTTCCTTTCCACTGGGGAGCTCGTTTTTCGATAAAGGCCGTCATGCCCTCTTTTTGATCTTCGCTGGCAAAAAGCATCTGGAACAGCCGGCGCTCGAAGTACAGGCCTTCGTGCAGGCTGGTTTCCAGGGCTTTATTCACGGCCTCTTTGGCCAATTGCGCTGCCAGCGGCGCCTGGGCTGCCACTTTGGCGGCCAGCTTCAGCGCTTCTTCCAGATAGGTCTCCACCGGATAAACATGGTTGATCAGACCATGCGCCAGCGCCTCTTCGGTGTTCAAATAGCGCCCGGCCAGCACCATCTCCATGGCCAGCGGCTTGCCGATGGTGCGAGTGAGCCGCTGCGTGCCGCCAAAACCGGGGATTATGCCCAGGTTGATCTCGGGCTGGCCGAACTGCGCCGACTCGCTGGCCACGATCATGTCGCAACTCATCGCCAGCTCGCAGCCGCCGCCCAGACAGTAGCCGCTCACAGCAGCGATGATGGGTGTCTTGATATGATGAATGGTCTCCCAGCGCGCGATCAGATCCTGGGTGAGCATGTCGGCCATGGAAGCATTGGCCATGGCTTTGATGTCGGCGCCGGCAGCAAAGGCACGCTCGTTGCCAGTGATGACAATGCAATGCACATCCGCATCGGCGTCAAACGCCTGCAGGGCTTCACCCAGCTCCCCCATCAGTTGCGGGCTGAGTGCATTCAGAGCCCGCGGCCGGTTGAAGCGGATCAACCCGACGCCGGTTTCCAGTTTTTCGCTGAGGATGTATTCGTAAGCCATGAGAACCTCCGGAGGTGAAAGGCGTGACAGAGATACCCTGACGGGTGTGGTTTATATGATTGATGATGTTCACCCATTATGCCATGTTTTTGCCGCCATCCACATGCCAGGCCGCACCGGTGACATAGCTGGCAGCATCCGAGGCCAGCCACAGGCACAGGGCAGCCACTTCTTCAGCCGTGCCCAGACGGCGCAAAGGGATATCGGCCCGCCAACGCTGCATCTGCGCCTCGTCATTCCGCAGCCGTTCGGTCATGGGAGTGATGATCACGCCCGGACACACGGCATTGACGCGGATACCGTATGCGGCCAGCTCGCGAGCCGCTTCTTTGGTGAAGCCCACCTGCCCGGCCTTGCTGGCAGCATAGGCTGATCGTAAATACAGGGGTTGCGATTTACCGGCGATGGAGGCGATATTGAGGATGACACCCCCGCCCTGCTCCCGCATACGTTGCGCTGCCTGCTGGGTGCACAGGAATGTACCCGTGAGATTGGTGTCAAGCGTGCGTTGCCAGTCGCTCAGAGGATGGTCGAGTATGGAATGCACGGGTTCGATACCGGCATTGTTCACCAGGATATCGATGCGTCCCCACTGCTGATCGATGGCAGCAAACAACGCCCGAACATCCTGCTCGTCCCCCACATCGCCCACATGAGCTATGGCGCTCAACCCCTCATCCTGCAGGGCCGCCACCGCGGCCTGCGCCCGTTCCGCCGCAAGATCATTGATGCACACGCGAGCGCCGGCCCGGGCAAAGGCGCGGGCAATGGCCAGGCCGATGCCGCGACCGCCGCCGGTCACACAAAGCACCTGCCCATCAAAATGATACTCAGGATTCATGCGATGGACCTCCCTTGTGATCTTCCCAGGCTCCGAGCCGATATTCGTGCAGCCATCGCAGGGCGCTTTCGGCGAGCAGGGCTGCGCCGATGGCCAGGGCATCTTCGTGCAGGTCAAAGGTGGGGGTGTGAAGGGATCGATCGGCCTGCCAGTCGGGATCACGCACGCCCACACGCACAAAGGTGCCTGGCTTCTGGGTGCTGAACCAGGCGAAATCCTCGCCGCCGGTGGTCATGGGCGCTTCCAGCACCCGATCGGCCCCCAGCAGCTGTCCGCCGATCCGTGAAACAAATCCGGTGAGACGACCATCGTTGACCACAGAAGGATTCCCGCGCAGATAGGTGTAGCGATAATCACCGCCCATCTGGCGGGCGATGGCGGCGACCTCCTCCAGCTCGCGCTCGAGCAGATCGCGAATCTCGGGTTTGAAACTGCGCACCGTGCCCGTGAGCACGACTCGATCGCAGAGGATATTTTCGGCTGTGCCGCCCTGAATCTGCCCAAAGGTGACCACACCGGCTTCGATAGCGGGAACGCGCCGCGAGATCAGGGTCTGCACGGCGTTGATGACCTGGGCCGCCAGCACAATGGCATCGATTCCCAGATAAGCATAGGCCCCGTGCGCCGAACGCCCCAGGATCTCCATACGGAAGCGGTCGGCCGCAGCCATCATGGCGCCGGGGCGCAGAGCAATGCTGCCCACGGGCAGTCGCGGCTCCACATGCACCCCGATGATGGCATCCACCTCATCGATCACGCCTTCTTTGACCATGAGCTTGGCGCCGCTGAATCCCTCCTCGTTAATGCGCTCCTCGCTGGGCTGAAAGATCAGCATCACCCGGCCGCACAGATCATCCTCGCACTGCTTAAGCAGAGAGGCAGCGCCCAACAGCATGGTGGTATGGGCATCGTGGCCGCAGGCGTGCATGATACCCGGCCGCTGCGAGACGTAGGGCACATCGTTCTGCTCGTCGATGGGCAGAGCGTCCATGTCGGCCCGCAGGGCCAGGGTGGGGCCATTCCCATTGCCCAACCAGGCGATGACGCCCGTACGCGCCACCCCTGTTTCGTGGGGAATACCCAGATCATGCAGGGTGTGCGAGACCAGGGCCGCGGTGCGGTTTTCTTCAAAAGCCAGTTCGGGCCAGCGGTGAATCTGGCGGCGCAATTGAATCAGTTGGGGTTGCAGTTGGCGGGCGGCGTTGAGCATGTTTTTATGGAATGGATCAGGCGAGCAGGGCAGCGCTGGCAGCCACAACCTGCAGGTTCTGCTGGGCAAAACGGGCCTGGAAGCGACGAATCGCTTCTTCGTAGGCGGCAATGGGGAACAGATCGAGCACGCGCAGAGCTGCCGCGGTGATGATCAGGGAACGGTTGGTACGGGTGATGCGCACATGACCGGCGGTGGGGCGCAGGATAATCTTGCGGGCGGCCGTGGGCACCTCGGCAAATTCGGGCGTGGTGACAAGGATATCGTCAGGCGTCATGACGGCCAGATGATGGCGCACCTTTTTCAGCCCGTCCTCCGAAAGCAATATCAAAGCATCGGGTTTGGCGACGCCGGTGTAGCGAATCTCGTCTGGACTGAGGATGATCTCACTGACGCTGTGCCCGGATTTGACGGTGGTGGGGTAATCGTCACGCTGGGTGGCCCACAGGCCGGAGAGCACACCGGCATAACCGATGGCCTTGGCAGCCGAACGCACCTTGGCTCCGGCCGATCCGGCGATCACCAGATGATA
>JAJRXO010000046.1 GCA_024276255.1 Chloroflexota bacterium
GAATCGTTGAGCAGATCGTCCGGATCGCTGTACGCGCCCTTCATTTCGTTGAAGACGACGCCCTTGTAATTCAGTGGTTGTTCCGGATCGTCCAGTTCGTAGTGCCAGCCTTCCTGGGCAAACGTGGTTTTTTTCAGCAGCGGATAAAATACTGCATCCAGATACACGTCGATTAGATTGTAGAAATCCTGCAAGTTCTGGCTGGCAATGGGATAAACGGTTTTATCGGGATAGGTGAAGGCATTGAGAAATGTCTTCATGGAGCCTTTGATCAGCTCCACAAAGGGTTCTTTTACCTGATATTTACGTGAGCCCGAAAGCACCGCGTGCTCGAGGATGTGAGCCACACCGGTGGAGTCGGTGGGGGTGGTACGAAAGGTGATGCCAAAGCATTTATTCTCGTCGTCGTTTTCCATTGAGATCAGTTCGGCGCCCGTCTTTTTGTGGCGGAACCAGCGGGCGTGGGTGTTGATCTCGGGAATATCGAGTTCCTGAATCAATTCAAAACCGTATATTTCGGTCATGGTTTACTCCATAACAGGGGAATGGGCCGGAAAAGGGTCTGATCATTATATCATGTTCCGGCTGGCTGACACTTTTTGGGATGCCATTGTTGCACTCTCTGTCTGGAATGTCTGCGGTGGCAGGCGATGATTGGCGTTTTTACGGGGGATTGGTACAATGGTGGCATTCGTTGGCATGTGGAGAGCGAAACATGGTTCGCTCTTATAAGCGACATTTTTACCACCGCGGCGCTGAGTCACGCTCATATCACAACGATGACAACAATACTAAAATTCTCTTTTGTACAACGGCTCCTGATCGCCCTGGCATTTGATGGCCTGTCGTTACTGCTGTTTGCGCTGACCGGAGAGAGTCTGGCTGTGAAGGGCCTGTGGCTGCTGGGCATTGCCTGGTTGCTGTTAAGCCTGAGCCCGCGCCTGCGTTGGCCCCGCCTGAATGTGGACGACGGTCGTGATCTGTTGCTGCTGGGGATCATCGTCGCTGCGGGATGGGGCTTGCGATACTGGCAACTGGGCCGGATTCCCGACTTTTTTCACGGCGATATCGCCTCGCAGGGCTTGCAGGCGCTGGCTTTGCTGCAGGGCCGCGAGACCAACTGGTTCAGCACCGGCTGGTCGAACATCCCCATGTTTGATTTCGTGCTCATGGCGGCCACCATGCGCCTGTGGGGGGCGGACCTGTTTGGATTGTCGATGACTGCGGTGTGGCAGGGCGTGCTTACGCTGCCGCTGCTGTATTTGCTGGGCCGCGAGATCGGCGGCCGGCGGGTGGGGCTGCTGGCCGCGGCGTTCCTGGCCCTGAATTATACGCACATCCAATTCAGCCGTATCGTCACCTCGGCCTCGCCTCCGCTTTTCTTGACGGCCACGTTTTACGTGCTGTTTCGCAGTCGTCGGGTTCACAGCCGGGGCGGCTATGCGCTGGCCGGTGTGTTGCTGGGCATGGGCCTGCTGGTGTACTTCCCGGTGCGCATCAGCATCGTGATCGTGCTCCTGCTGTTTGCCTGGTTGCTGGTATGGCAGGCATCTCAGGTGAGACGTGAATGGCAACACTGGCTGAGTTTTGCCGTGGGTTCGTTGCTGGGTTTTGGCCCCATGCTGGCCTTTGCCCTGCGTGATTTCGCTGCTTTCATGGGTCGGGGCAATGTGGTCACGCTGGCAAACCCACAGGTGGTGGCGCATCTGCAGAACAAGTACGGGGTCGACACCATGTCCGCGTTGTGGTGGGAGCAGATCAAACGCACCTTTCTCACTTTTTTCAGCTATGGTGATGCCAGCACCCATTTTGGTTTTCCAGGACCCATCGTGAGCGTGGTTGTGGCTGTGCTGATGGTGGTGGGATTGCTGCTGAGCCTGCGACGTGTGCGCGACGAGCGCTACTGGACGCTGCTGGTGTGGTGGATGGGCACATTGGCCCTGGGGGGGGTGATCACGAATGATCCGCCGTTCTGGCCGCACCTGGTGGTGGTGTTGCCGGCTGTGATGTTGCTGGCAGCGCTGGGCGCTGTCTGGCTGATCGATAACGTGCTGCAATGGGTTCCAGCAGCAGGGAGTCTCTGGGGCCGACGGGTGCTGATGGCAGCGGTGACCGTCCTGCTGTTGTGGATGGGCGTGCACAACTGGCAGACGTATGTGAGGACGGTAGGTCACAACGCGGATACGCGGGTGCGGATCGCCCGCTATCTGGCCGAGTTGCCTGCAGGCTGGCAGGTGCGCCTGCTGGCCGATCCCTATCGTGCGCAGGAACGCGAGCTGCAATTCATGGGGCAGCAGCTGCGCCTCAGCGAGTTGAGCGAGGAAGATCTCCTGAGCGGCGCCGTGAATCAGCCAGCGGTGCCCACGGTATTCATCCTCACGCCCAATCATCAGGCGGCCAGGGACTGGCTGCAAGCTCATGTCCCCACCGGCTTGCTTGAGGATTACACAGACGCACTCGGCCGACCCTCGTTCAGCACTTTCACGGTGGTGCCGGCCGGGGCAATCGAAAGCCCGGCCGCGGGGAACGGCCTGCGGGTGGTTGTGGGCTGGCTGTTGGCAGCCCTGCTGGCAGGGAGTATGATTGGCGCCGGGGCCTGGATCTGGCGACATGGCGAGCTACCCGCAGCCGAGGAGGAAAGCGCACCAACGGATCAGCATCCCCTTCGTCTTGCTGTGCCGGGGCTGGCCCGGCAGGCTGCCGCGGATGAGCCGGTGGACAGAAATTGGCCGGGGCTGCTGGGGGTAGCAGCGGCGATATTACTGGCCTACGTGGGCCAACATTTCTACGATGCGAACATGAGTAGTTCGCTGTTGCAGGCCA
>JAJRXO010000603.1 GCA_024276255.1 Chloroflexota bacterium
ATTACAGGACTATGCCTTTGCCCGCCTGGCGAAATGTCCCTTCCAGGAAGAAAAAAGCACCTGCGCCAACTGCCTTATTCATTGCTACCGCAAGGATATGAAGGAACGTATCCGGGTGGTGATGAGCTATGCCGGACCCCGCATGATGTGGCGCCACCCCGTGCTGGCCATCCTGCACCTGCTGGATGGCCGCAAGAAAGCGCCGGAGCCCCCGCGCCGGAACAAACGGCAGTCAACGACAGGTTAGGCGCTTAAGGCGCTGACGTCGACTGGCGTCCTCGATAGGCCTGTTCCCCGAAAACGAATATCTCTCCCGCAGGGACGCATGGGATAATCACAACCTGGCGTCCCTTGTGTCTTTGCGGGGGATACGCCGGGTTCTGGTCTGTTTGGGTCAGGGGATGGGAGTGAGTAGGGGAAGCGGTGTGGAAGCAGATATGCCTTTCGAGCTGCCGCCATGCAGATACAGGGGAATATAGGCATCAAGCGCCGGGGATGACGCATCCGTCAGCACGCGGGTGACCGATACTTCTGCCACGGCAGGGCTCTGCTGTGGCGCTGCGGCCACAAACTGCCCCACGATGGCAACCGGCAGGGAAAATACACACAGAAGAAACAGACGTACCATGCGATTCATGACACACTCACTTCAGGTTTCATCATTGTTTGGGGGGCGGGCGCGTCTCTAAAGATAAGACGCTGTGCACGGCAAAACCGTACTGTTGCGTCAGCACTGTCTCACGCGCAGTGCTAAAAGTTGCTCTTTGCGTAACAGGCGCATAAAATAACGGGCTGTGCCCGTAAGCTGTCAAGGACAGCGACCCCCAGCCCTCGCCCGCGATGAAACGCTGGGAGGGCCGATCGTTGCCATTGATGGACGGACAACATCATTCACAGGAGATGCTCGTATGATCGAAGTAACCAGGTTGTCCAAATCGTACGGCGCAATCCGGGCCTTGCATGATGTCTCGTTCCGCATCGAGACGGGCGAGATAGTGGGTTTGTTGGGGCCCAATGGCGCCGGAAAAACCACGCTCATGAAAATACTCACCGGACGCCTGCAGCCCGACGGCGGTGAGGCGCGTATCCAGGGCATGGATGTGCTCACCGAGCGCCAGGCGGTACAGGCCCTGATCGGCTATCTGCCCGAGAACGCGCCCGTGTATCATGACCTGTCGGTGCAGGGCTATCTGAAGATGATGGCCGAGCTGCGACAGATCCCGCCGCAAGAGCAATTGCAGCGCATCGGTGAGGCCGTGTATGCCACCGGTCTCGAAGACATGCTCACGCGCCCCATCGGTCAGCTCAGCAAGGGCTATCGCCAACGTGTGGGCATTGCTCAGGCCATCCTGCATCAGCCGCAATTGCTGATCCTCGATGAGCCCACCGTGGGCCTTGACCCCACCCAGATCATCGAAATCCGCAACCTGATTCGCCGGCTGGCGCAACACAGTACGGTGCTGCTCAGCACCCACATCCTGCCCGAAGTGGAGCAGGTATGCGACCGGGTGATCATCCTCATGCACGGCGAGGTGCGGGCCGATGCCCGCCTGGCCGAGCTGGCGACCACCACCAACGTGGTGCTGGTGCTGCAGGAAGCCGATCCCGCGGTGGAACGGGCCTTGCAGCAGATGCAGGACGTGGCCGAGGTGCAGGAAGAACGCTCGATCGATGGCTTCCCGGCCTATCGCATCACCGCTGGCGACGGCGCTGATGGCCTGGCGGCCGATGTATTCGCCCTGGCCAGCGAACAAAACTGGCCTGTGCGCGAATTACGCCGTGACTTCCGCACCCTGGAAACCGTATTCAACGAACTGGCGACGACGGCCTGAAGGGAGGACTCGGATCATGAAGCAAACACTGGCAATCACACGTAAAGAGGTGGCCTCCTATTTCAGCTCGCCTATGGCCCTGATCTTCGTGGGCGCATTTCTGGCTGCCACCCTGTTTTCGTTCTTCTGGCTCGATACCTTCTTCGCCCGCGGCATCGCCGATGTGCGACCGCTGTTCCGCAGCATGCCTGTTCTGCTCATCTTCCTGGTGGCAGCCCTCACCATGCGGCAATGGAGCGAAGAAGAACAAAGCGGCGCCCTGGAGATCCTGCTCACCCTGCCTGTGAGCGGCTGGCAACTGGTGCTGGGCAAATTCCTGGCCGTCATGGTGCTGGTGGCCGTCTCGTTGGCCCTCACCCTGTTCCTGCCCATCACCGTATCCATCCTCGGTAATCTCGACTGGGGCCCCGTGTTTGGCGGTTATCTGGCAGCCCTGTTGCTTGCTGCCGCCTACGCCGCCATCGGCCTTTTCCTCAGCTCACGCACCAACAACCCGCTGGTGGCTCTCATCCTCACAGCCCTGGTGGGCGGCGTCTTCTATGTGGTGGGCTCCAGCGCCCTGGTTGACTTCTTCGGCACGCGGGTCGCTACCATCCTGCGGGCGCTGGGTGCAGGCAGCCGTTTCGAAAGCATCGAGCGCGGGGTGATCGATCTGCGGGATCTGACGTACTATGGCTCGCTGACCGCCTTCTTCCTCCTGCTTAACGTGGTCTCGCTCGATAGCAAACGCTGGAGCCTGGGGGACAACACCCGCCGTTATCGCGGCACCATGCTGATCACAGCCGGGCTCGTGGGCGTCAACCTGTTGCTGCTCAACGTCTGGTTGTATCCCCTGAACGGCCTACGCGTGGACGTGACCGAGAACCGTGAATACAGCCTTTCCCAGCCCACCAAGGACATCCTGGCCAGCCTTAATGAACCCCTGCTGATTCGCGCCTACATCAGCGAGAAGACGCACCCCCTGCTGGCGCCCCTGGCCCCCACCGTGGCCGATATGCTGCGCGAGTACGAAATCGCCTCTCACGGCAAGGTCAAGGTCGAGGTGGTGGATCCAGCCAAGAATCCCGAGCTGGAGGCGGAAGCCAATCAAACCTATGGCATCCGCCCCACGCCGTTCCGACAGGCGGGCCGTTACGAGACCTCGGTCATCAACTCCTATTTCGATATCCTCGTGCGCTATGGTGATCAGAGCACGGTGCTCAACTTCCAGGACCTCATTGAGGTGGTGCCGCGACACGATGGCGCGCCCGATGTACACTTCCGCAACCTGGAATATGATCTGACAAAAGCCGTGAAAAAGGTGGTGTATGGCTTTCAGAGCATCGACGCCGTGCTGGCAGCCCTGGATCAGCCTGCCCAGCTGACGCTTTTTGTCACGCCAGACAGCCTGCCGCCGGAACTGAAGGACGCGCCGCAGACCATCCGCCAGGTTGCCAATGAGATCGCCAGCCAGTCGGACGGTAAGTTCATCTTCCAGGAAATCGATCCCACGGCGGCGAACAGCCCCATCAGCCCGCAACAACTGTACGACAGTTATCGCATCCAACCCTATGCCGTCTCCCTGTTCTCCTCCGACACCTACTACCTGCACATGGTCTTGCAGGTGGGCAATACAGCCCAGGTGGTCTATCCCGGCGGAGAACTGAGTGAAGCGGATGTGAAATCGGCCATCGAATCAGGCCTCAAACGCAGCTCCAGCGGTTTTCTGAAGGTCGTGGGCGTATGGAGTCCGCCGCAAACCCCCACGCCCGACATGTTCGGTAACATGCAGCAGCCCATCAACACGTATCGCATCGTGCGCCAGGCCCTGCAGGACGAATACGAAGTGCGTGATGTGGATCTGAGCTCGGGCCGGGTGTCGGCCGATGTGGATGTGCTGCTGGTCATTTCCCCCAAGGGCATGACTGACGTCGAGCGCTATGCCATCGACCAGTATCTGATGCGCGGTGGCGCTGTGATCGTGGCCGCAGGCAATTACAACCTGCGCCTGGATCCGTTCTCGGGCACCCTGGCCCTGGATACGATCGATGATGGCGTGCAGGATCTGCTCAAACACTACGGCGTGACGGTGGAACAGAGCCTGGTGATGGACCCGCAGAACGAACCATTCCCCCTGCCCATTACCCGCATCGTCAACGGCCTGCCCGTGCAGGAAATCCGGGCCCTGGACTATCCCTTCTTTGTGGATGTGCGTTCTGACGCCATGGCCGACAACAATCCCATTGTCTCCAATGTCCCGGCCATTACCGTCGCCTTTGCCTCGCCCTTGCGCGTGGACGAAGACGCCAATGCCGAACGCCAGGTAACCGAGCTGCTGCATTCCAGCGACGGTTCATGGTTGCGCACCGATACCGACATCAACCCCAATCTCGAACAATACCCCCGCTTTGGTTTTCCCGTCGAGGGTGAAACCGGACCCCAGACTCTGGCCGTGGCCATTCAGGGTAGCTTCGAAAGCTATTTCAAGGATAAAGAAATCACGCCCGCCGAGGGCCAGAACGTGGATGCGAATCTCCAGGTGGGCCAGCTGGATCGATCTCCCGACACCGCCCGCCTGATTGTGGTGGGCAGCGGCGAATTCCTGGACGATATCGTCTTCAACATCTCCAGCAACCTGCAACATGATCGCTACCGCAACAACCTGCTGTTCATCCAGAACGCGGTCGACTGGTCGGTCGAAGACCTCGATCTGCTGGGCATTCGTGCTCGCGGCGCCCAGACCCGTGTATTGCAACCCCTGCAGGAAAGCGATCAATCGTTCTGGGAGATACTGAACTACATCGTGGCCCTGGTGGCACTGGGAGCCATCGGTCTGATCTGGAACATCCGCCGCCGGGCGGAAACGCCCTTGCCCATCCCCGTCCCTGTTAGCGAATCGCAGGAGGTGGATCATGTTTAATCGTCGCAATCAGATCCTGGCAGCATTGGTTGTGATCCAACTGGTGCTGGTCGCCGTGGTATTTTGGCCTCACAGCACGCAGGCCGTGGGTGGCCCCGTGTTCAGCGACATCGGCGTAGACGACATCGTGGCCCTGCAGATCAGTGATGGCAGCGGCAAGCAAATCGAATTGCAAAAACAGGCCGGCAACTGGGTGCTGCCGGCGGCCGATGATTTCCCAGCCCGCAACGACAAGGTCACATCCCTGCTGGAAAAACTGCTGAAGCTGCAAAACAATCGCCTGGTCACCCAGACCGCAGCCAGCCACAAACGCCTGCAAGTGGCCGACAACGACTACGTGCGCCGCGTGGAATTCCGCACCCAGGATGGCAACAGCCATGTGCTGTATCTCGGCACCTCTCCCACACTCAACACCCTGCACTTCCGCCTGGCCGGAGAGGACGAGGTCTATCTCACCACCGATCTCACCAGCTTCGACGCCAGCACGCAGGCATCGAGCTA
>JAJRXO010000604.1 GCA_024276255.1 Chloroflexota bacterium
GATGCCGCTGAGATTCTCGCGCAGCACCAGATTCAGACGATCGACCAGGTCCTGGATGATCTTGAACTTGGGCAGCGAGATGGCAAAGATGGTCAGGATCAGGCTCAGTAGCACACCCACGCCAACCACAATGATCCACCACATGGAGGGGCCGGTTTCGATGGCGTGCAGTACGCCGCCCACCCCCAGGATAGGGGCGTAAAATACGATACGCATTACCAGCACGATGACGGTTTGTATTTGCGTCACGTCGTTTGTGGAGCGGGTGATGAGGGATGCGGTGGAGAATTTGTTGAATTCGGCAGGCGAGAACTGGACGACCTTGTCGAAGACATTGCGACGCAGGTCGCGGGCCACGCCAGCGGCCGTACGCGCGGCCAGAAAGCCCACACTGATGGATGCCGCTATCGAGAGCAGGGTAAGCAGCAGCATGAAAGCACCCGTGCGCAGGATATAGTTATTCTGTAGTTTTGCGGTGTCCATACCCAGGGCATCGTACTCGGCCTTGACGGCCACAACCGCCATTTGTGTGATCAGACTGTCGCCCAGAGCGGCAAATTGTTCATTGATGGCCTGGCTGATGCGCACCCGCTGATCGACAGGAGTCATCTTGAGCATGGCGAATAGATCTGTGCCAGGGGGGATGCGGCTGAAATCGAAGCCCATGCGCTGGCCGAGCGCGGCCGCTTTCTCGGGATCGGCCATGGCCTGCTCGATGCCGGAGACGGTGACCAGTTGCTTGCCCAGAATCGTATTCAGCCGGGCGTGCGTGGCATCGTCGACTTCGTTCAGCACGTAGATCGCTTGTTCAGAGAGGACGGGATAGCGGTTCAGGTAATCCTGAGCCTGAGCAGAACCGGGTTCGATGAGCGTGTAGCTGTCCAGAACCAGGGCTTTGTCGGTGTCTTCCATGAACAGGGTCAATTTGTCCATGGTGCTCTGACGCAGCGCCTGGGCCACTGCATCTTCCACGCCGCCCTGCTGGATACCATTGTTGACGATTCGGGACATGTAATCGGGCAATGCCAGATCGGCATTGGCCTGCCCGAACAAGAGCACAAGGGCCAGCAGAATGGAAAGCGTGTAGGGTTTGAGATACTTGATTAAACGGAGCATGGATGGGAAGGATCCTCCATTAAGGGAATGGATAACGGAAACGGGTTGTGCTGTGGGAGGTGTTTCATACGCGGATTATGTTTCAGCGTTCATGGTATCCTGGGCGGCGCGCGTGAGGAGTTGCAGGGCTTCGATGATCATGTGTTGCTGCTCAGGGGTGAGAGCTTGTGCCAGGTCTTGCAGCCAGCAGCTGCGGGCACTAATGCCCTCTTCCATCAAATCCCTGCCCGAATCGGTGAGCGATAATTGCTTGACCCGGCGATCATGCGGGTCTTCGCTGCGCTCGACATAGCCCATTTTCACCAGGCCATGAACCAGCTGGCTGGCCGCGGCGTTGCTGACGCCAAGCTGGCGCCCGATATCCGAGACGCTGCATTGCCGGTCGTGATACAGACGCATGAGTACGTTGATCTGGGCAAAAGAAAGCCCGGTTTCCTTCATGAAGCGCTTGAAGTCGGTCATCGAGCGCCGCATAAAGGTCTGGGACCAGGTACGGATGACGTCAGTAAGTTGTTGTTCTATGGACATGATCTGTTCCATTGAGAAAAGATAAAGCGCCGGTGCGGGCCTCGCGGAGTTGACCGGCGCAAAAAGCAAAACGCAGCTTGATAGTTAAGCTGCGTTAATTATACACATGGGTTTGCTATTGTCAAATCAGAAATGGGTTATTTGTGGCGAGGACCCCCACCAACCTCCCTCCGATCTGCGCTCAGGGGGAGGCTGACTCCCGCTTCGGGGCACAAGCAGAGTGATACAGGTGCATGGCGCCAGCGATGACGGCGATGGTTTCGCGTTCGAGAAGGATGGCGATGGCCGTCCTCTGGCCAGCGGCCTGAAGAGCCCGACTTGCAGTCGGTTAGCCCCTTCTTTCAACATTGACTGCGTATTCTGTTATCTCCAGAGGTAGTAGACGAGTGAGAACCACGTTCTGTGAGGAATGGGCGTTGGCGTTGGAGTCGACGTTTTGGTGGGCCGCGGTGTGTTGGTAGGCGTTGGGGTGCTAGTCGAGGTGGGCGATGGCGTGTGGGTCGGTGTAGGCGTGGTTGTGCTGGTGGGGGTGGGAGAAGGTGTACTGGTGGGCGTGATGGTCGGAGTATCGGTCGGTGTGGGGGTAGGGGTGCTCGATGGCGTAGGGGTGTCAGCAGGCGTTGACGTATTGGTAGGCGTCGGCGTGGCTGTGGACGTGGCTGTGGGAGTATTGGTAGGCGTGAACGAAGGTGTGCTGGTAGGCGTGGGTGTTGCTGTCGGGGTGCCTGTGGGCGTGCCGGTCGGCGTGGCAGTGGGGGTGATGGTGGGCGTGGGTGTGC
>JAJRXO010000605.1 GCA_024276255.1 Chloroflexota bacterium
AACTTCAGCTACGGCATTGAATCTGCGGCCAAGATCTATTTCGGCAAATCAGCGGCCGATTTGAACCTGGCCGAAGCGGCCATGCTGGCGGCCCTACCCCAGTTTCCCGGCCTCAACCCCATTCAGGCGCCTGATGATGCAAAACGCCGGCAGGGCAAGGTGCTGCAGGCCATGGTGGAAGCCGGCTATATCACCCAGCAACAGGCGGATGAAGCGTTTGCCCAGCCCGTGCAGGTACGCCAGAACGCTCTTGAACGCTTTGAAAACGATCTGGCGCCCCACTTTGCCCTGTACGTACTGGATCAGCTGAAAAAAGAGTTCAACACCCCCGACGATCCCTACTTCATCTGGCGTAATGGCCTCAGTGTGATCACCACGCTCGATGTGGATATGCAGCACGAGGTTACCTGTGTGGCCCGCCAGCGAGTGGCCCATCTCAATCAAGAAGTCCCTACTATTCCCGGCTGCGATCCCATCCCACCCGCCGAATTCCTGACCCGACGCAAGGATATCAAGCACAACGTCTCCAATGCCGCGGTGGTGGTGATGAAGCCCGACACGGGCGAAGTCCTGGCCATGCTGGGCTCACTCGACTACAACAACCGCGACATCGACGGCGAGGTCAACATCGCTCTGGCTGAACGTCAGCCCGGCTCCAGCTTCAAGCCCATCACCTATCTCACCGGCTTCAGCCAGGGGCTCACACCCGCCACGGTGGTCATGGATGTGCGGCAAGTCTTCCCCGATGCGGTGGAACCCTACACCCCGGAAAACTATGACCGCCGCTATCATGGTCCTGTCAGCCTGCGCACGGCCCTGCAGCGCAGCTATAACATCCCGGCTGTGTGGGTGATGAATCAGGTGGGGGTCAAACAGGTGGTGAATATGGCGCACCGTCTGGGCATCACCAGCCTGAACAAGGACTACTACGGCCTCAGCCTTACCCTGGGCGGCGGAGAGGTCAAGCTGATGGACATGACCTATGTCTTCGCCACCCTGGCCAACAACGGTGTCATGGCCGGCGAGCCCGTGTCCGCTGCCAATCTGCGACCCGGTTATCGTACGCTCAACCCGGTCGTCATCCTGGAAGTGCGTGATCGGGACGGCAACGTGATTAAAAAATACGATCAGCCGCATGAACAACGCGTGATCAGCCCGCAGCTGGCTTATCTCATCGATAACGTGCTCAGCGATCCCACTCCCCGCCCGCCAGCCTTTGGTATCCTGGCCCAATATCTGGTCCTGCCCGACCGGCCCATCATCGCCAAAACCGGCACCACCAACGACTTCCGCGACGGCTGGACCCTGGGCGCCAGTCCGCAAATCGCAGTCGGTGTGTGGGTGGGCAATGCCGATAATACCCCCATGGAGAAGGTCTCCGGCTCTATTGGCGCCTCGCCCATCTTCCACGATATTATGGTCTATGCCCATCGCAATCTGCCCGTAAAAACGTGGGAAGAACCGGAAGGCATTGTGCACAAAACCGTTTGTGTGGATAGCGGACTGCTGCCCACCGACCTGTGCGAACGTACGAACGAGGAGATATTCATCGCCGGCACCGAGCCCACCGCCTACGACAACGTGTATCAGGCGTTTGACATTAATCGCGAAAACGGCAAACTGGCCACCCCCTACACTCCGCCCGAACTCGTCGAACGCCGGGTTTACCGTGTATATCCGCCTGTCGCCGCCGACTGGGCTGTGGAGCAGGCCGAAGCAGGCCTGTTGGAGCTGCCCCCCAGGGAATACGACGATACCTATGGGCCCATCTATAGCGACGAGGCCGTAGTCATTGCCGAACCCCAGCCCTTTAGCTACATCAGGGGGCAGATCGAAATCCTGGGCAACGCCCGCAGCGACGACTTCCGTCTGTATCAGCTCCACTATGGCCCCGGCCTGCAGCCCAGCGAATGGCTACAAATCGGCCCTGATCACTACAACCAGGTGGATCGTTCGCAGCTGGAATACTGGGACACCAGCGGCCTCGAAGGCCCCTACACGCTGCGCCTTAGCGTCATTGACAATAGCGGCGCCATCCACCAGAACGCCCTCCCTCTCACCATCGACAACACCCCACCGGAGATCAAGCTCACGGCGCCGGCCAATGGCCGCCAATATGTCATGGAAGCTGACGAATGGGTCAATATCAACGCCCTGGCCACCGACGAATGGTCCATGGATCGGGTTGTTTTCTATCTTGACGACAGCCCTCTCGTCACCACCACCGTGGCGCCGTATAACGTGAAGTGGACCATCGTCATGTCCGACACAGTGCCCAATCCGGACGATATCGGCGAAATCCGGGCCACCGAGATCATCACCAACCCTGATGGCAGTCTCAGCCTGCAGGAAAAGGTGGTGAGCGAGATCACTGTGGACCCCAACGAGCCCACCCGCCTGATCTGGACTTTCGAAAATGGCTTTGGCATTATCCATGACAGCGGCGGCTACACGGAAACCCATGTAATCAAAGCCATCGCCTTCGATGCGGCGGGGAATCAGGCCGAAAGCGACCCGATTCGTATCTTTGTCAGCCATCGGGAAGGCAAGGGTCCCGAGCCCCGCACCGAGCCAGTGCCACCTCCGCCTGAAGCCGCCGCTCCTCCCGAAAATTGAATGAGTGCCATCATGACTCATATCCTGGTTACCAACGACGACGGCGTTGAAAGCCCCGCACTTTTAGCTCTGGCACAGGCCCTGCGAGAGCTGGGCACAGTCACCGTCTTTGCCCCCAACCGCAACTGGTCGGCCGCCGGCCACAACAAAACCATGCACAAGCCGCTGCGTGTATGGAGCGTGAACCTGACCGACGGCAGCGAAGGCCTGACCACGGATGGCGCCCCTTCGGACTGCGTGGCTCTGGCCGCGCTGGGCCTGGTGGAAACGCCCGTCGATCTGGTGGTTTCGGGCATCAACACCCATCCCAACCTGGGTGTCGATGTCACATATTCGGGCACGGTCGCTGCTGCCATGGAGGCCGCCATTCACGGCTGGCCTGGCGTTGCCGTCTCGCTCGACGACGGTGAGCCGCGATACTGGCAGAGTGCAGCCGCGGCCGCCATAGTCGTGGCGCGTCAGGTGCTCAGCCACGGCTTGCCAGCCAATACGCTACTCAATGTCAACGTACCCAATCGGCCTTTTGCCGAACTCAAGGGCTATCGGGCTACCAGGCTGGGGCACCGCGTATATCGTGATGTGCTCATCGAACGCAATGATCCGCGGGGTACGCCCTATTACTGGATCGGCGGCGATCCGCCCACAGGCATCGAGGAGAGCGGCACCGATCTGGCCGCTCTCACGGATGGCTATGTGTCGATCACACCCCTGCACATGGACATGACCCAGCACCGTTTTCTTGATACCATCCGAGGCTGGTTTAGCAAATAGCCTGACCATGGAGATATTTCGCGCCGCCTCGTTTCCCCACCGTCGCCGGGCCTGGCTGGCCTGGCTGATTGTGCTGACCGGCGTGGCGCTGGCCGGATTGTGGCTATGGCGCACCCCACCCGGTCCGGGCTGGGTGATGCGTTTGGGCTTGTTGGGTGTGCTGGTCGGGCTAGCCACCTGGCTGGGATATCACATTTGGCTGGTGCACGGCCTGCAATACCAGCTTGACCGGGATGCCCTGCGCATTGTCACGATGACCGGCACTGTGATTGTGCCCCTGCCCGACATCACGGACATGAGCAGCATTGCCGCATCTGACACCCCCCGCCGCCGCTGGTGGTACTGGCCGGCGTTGTGGCTGCGACCGCAACAGCAGCCCTTGATCATGGCCAGCCTGCCAGCAGGCGATTGCCTGCAGCTGAGCACCCGTCATCAGGGCGATATCCTGATCTCGCCTGCTGCTCCCCAGGCCTTTATGCAGGCTGTGCGGCGCCGCCAGCAACTGGGCCCGGCCCGTCGCCTGCAACCCCGATTTGAGATCGTCCCCTGGCGACAGCACTGGCTCTGGCAGCAGCGCCTGCCGCAAC
>JAJRXO010000606.1 GCA_024276255.1 Chloroflexota bacterium
AGAAACGAAAGGATGTGGCCCGCCAGTGGTCGCAACAGAAAAGCCGGGCCAGCCGTTTCCGGCAACTGCAGCAGGCCTTTGGTCGCAGCGGCGTGCAGGCCATGATCATCGAAAATGCACTGCCCGAACTGGAGGCTGAGGCCAATCACCTGTTACGCAAGCTGACCGACGGTCGTATGAACGTCCAGTTACCGACCACGCGCATCAAAAAGACAGGCGGTGTGCGGGAAACGCTGGATATCATCATCTCGGATGAGCTGGGCACACGGCCATACGAACTCTATTCCGGCGGGGAGGCGTTTCGCGTGGACCTGGCCTTACGCATTGCCCTCAGTCGCTTGCTGGCCCGCCGCGCCGGTGCGGCCCTGCAAACCTTGTTTATCGATGAAGGTTTTGGCACCCAGGATACCCACGGCCGCGAGAATCTCGTTGAAACCATTCACATGATCAAGGACGAATTCGCTCTCGTCCTGATCATCACCCACATCGAGGAGCTAAAAGATCAGTTCCCCGTGCGCATTCAGGTGAACAAGGACGAGATCAACGGTTCGTACTATGTGGTGGAATAACAGTCGGGAGCACGAGTGCCCTTCCGCACCATGAAAACGCGATAATCACCTTCCAACTGATGCAGGTGCCGGCCATCGGGGATATTCTGCAGGCTCACCAGTCTTGCCAAACGGCCCGCTCCCCCTGTATAGTCTTGCCATCTCATTCTCCGGACGCCGCAATGAAAGCTTTGAAAGTTGCCCTGTTAGGACATTTTCCCCCCGAAGGTGCCGCCCGCGGGGGTGTGCAAACTGTGATCAGCAGCCTGCGCGATGTGCTCAGCGAGCGGGACGATATCGAACTGCATTTATTGCAGCACCGCCAGGGCATCCCCTCAGGTGTTGTAGAGGGGCCGGGCTACACCATGCATTTGTTCGCGGCCCCGCCACAGCGTCTGCTGCCAAATATGCTGCGTAGCCGACGCTTGCTGGCGCCGTATCTACGGCAACTGGCGCCGGATGTGGTGTCCACGCATCAATTCGAATATGCGCTCGCCGCCTTCGACGCCGGCCTGCCCACCGTGCACACCATTCACGGCTTCCCGGCCAAGGAATTCCGCGTGCGACGAACGCTTTTCACACGGGTCGCCTCACTGATGGACATATGGATGGAGCGCCAGGTGCTACAACGAGCCACCGACATCATTGCCATCTCGCAACACGTAATCGAGCTGTACCAGCAGCGCACGCGGGCCGTGTTTCATCGCGTCAATAACCCGGTGGCGACGGTTTTCTTTGCTGCCAGTCCCGAGGCCGTGCCCGGTCGCCTGCTGTTCGTGGGCAATCTCACGCCCCGCAAGGGGGTCGAGGTGGCGATCGCGGCCGTGGCCCGGCTGCGTGACCAATTTCCGCAGCTGCGTTTTCACATCGTGGGTGCGGAGGCCGATCCGGCCTATGTGGCGCAGCTCCGGCGGCAGGCTGCCCCTTTGCAGGATGTCGTATGTTTTTGCGGATCACCCGATCGGGAGGGCATTCGTCAGGAGCTGGCCGCCGCCCAGGCGCTGATCTTGAGCTCGCACGATGAACACGCCCCGGTCATCGTGGCTGAGGCCATGGCCTCGGGACGGCCGGTCGTGGCCACGCGAGTGGGCGCCCTGCCCGACATGGTGCAGGATGAGGTCACCGGCTATCTGGCACCGGCTGGCGATGTGGAGGCTGTGGCCCGGGGCATCGCCCGCATCCTGTCAGATCCGGAAAAGACCGCGGCTATGGGGCGACAGGCCGCGGCATACGCGCGAGAGCAGTATCATCCCCAGGCGGTGGCCGATGGCTATTTGCGGGCCATGCGCGCGGCCATGCAGCGGGCTTAACCTGTCTGCGAGATAAATCGCTCCCAGGTTTGCTGCGCTACCTCGCGGCTGCGTGCGTAAATGCGCTCGCTGTCGAGATGTTCGATGCGTCCGTGACGCATGAGCACCTTGCCGTCGACAATGGTCGTATCCACCTTCCGGCCGTCAAAGCCGAAGATCATATGCCAGGGCAGATTATCGAGACTGATAGGCGTAGGCGGATCGTAGTCCACGAGGATGATGTCGGCAGCAGCGCCGGGGCTGAGCTCGCCCAGGGTGCGGCCAAAGAACTGACCCGCCAGTTCGGCGTTGTTGGCGGTGGCAAAGTGGACGAGTTGATCGGCGGGCAGGGTGCGGGGATCGCCGGTGGCCGCCTTGTGTAGCAAATAGGCCACCCGCATTTCTTCCAGCATGTCATTGGAAAAGCCGTCGTTGCCCAATACCAGCTTCATGTTGCCGCGTAGCATGGTGGGCACATCGGGCACCCCCACGGCGTTGTTCATGTTGGAGCGGGGCTGGTGGCTGATCCAGGTGCCGGAATCGCGCAGCATCTCCAGCTCCCAGGCATCGACATCGATGGCATGGACGATGATACTGAGGGGGCCCAGAATACCGCGTTGGGCCAGCCGATCGATGGTGCGCAGGCCGTAGGTAGCCAGCGAATGTTCGCGATCGGCAGTGCCTTCGGCCGCGTGGATGTGAAATCCCACGCCTCCCAGGCTCCCTGCTTCGGCCACACAGCGGGCCAGCGTCTCATCACCCAGCGTCAGGGCCGCGTGCAGGCCAAAAGTGGCGGCCAGCCGGGGATGGGGCTGGCTGCGAGTCTTCTCGATGAAGCGCACATTTTCGCGAATGCCCGCCCGCGCCACTTCCTCTCCATCACGATCGGTGACTTCGTAACACAGGCATACGCGCAGGCCGGTCTCCAGCACGGTATCGGCGATGACATCCAGCGAGCCGTCGATAAAGCGATTGCTGGCGTGATGGTCGAGCAGGGTGGTGACCCCGTAGCGGATGGCGTCGAGTTGGGGCACGAGCGCCGAATAGCGCACGCCCTCGGCATCCAGCGCCCGGTCGAGGGGCCACCAGAGGCGATTCAGGATCTCGCGAAAATCCTTCATGGGGGCGCCGGGAATGTACATGCCGCGGGCAAACGTGCCGTAAAAATGCGTGTGTGCACAGATGAGCCCCGGCATC
>JAJRXO010000607.1 GCA_024276255.1 Chloroflexota bacterium
GATGCCAGTCCATACGGGACTGGTGAGCAATCGGCGGGGTTGGCGAACCAACTCCAGGAAAGTGGAGCGCACCCCGCGGTAGGGTTCAGCCAGATCGGCCAGGGGCAAACCCACCTTCTTCTCCTCGGCCTTGAAGGCCCGGTAGGCCGACTCGCCGTTGGTCTCCGGCGCCAGATAGAGGATGACATTGGCGGCCTCGACCGCGTCGTCCAGTGAAGGATAGACCTTCCCGTCCCATTCGATCGGCTGCTTCTCGGCCAGATCATCGTAGAGATCAGTCACAGACCAGCGGTTGCCATGGGCGCCGATGCCGTTTTCCCGCACATTGGGCCCCAGGGAGACGAAGCGCTTGTACAGGTTCACGTAGTCGCGCTCGACGATCACCAGATTGGGCATGGTCTTGCCGGGAATGGGATCGCACTCGCCCTTGGCCCAGTCCTTCACCTCCAGCTGCGCCATCTCGGCCGGCGTGTCATGCTTCAGGGGCATGGCAATGACATCACGCACGGGCTCCGGCAGATGCTTGCGGGCCAGCTCGCTCACTTTCCTGGCGATGGTCTTGAAGATCTCCCAATCGCTCTTCGACTCCCAGCAGGGAGGCACGGCCTCGGACAGGGGATGGATGTAGGAATGCAGGTCGGTGCTGTTGAGGTCGTCCTTCTCGTACCAGGTGGCGGTGGGCAGCACGATGTCGGAATAGAGGGCGGAGGTGTCCATGCGGAAATTGATGTCCACCACCAGATCCAGCTTGCCCTCGGGCGCCTTCTCGCGCCATACCACTTCCTGCACCACATCGCCCGCCAGCTCATCAGCGATGGCGTTCGTGTGCGTGCCCAGGTAGTGCCTGAGGAAGAATTCATGCCCCTTGGCGCTGGACATGAGGGCGTTGCCGCGCCAGATGAGCCACAATCGTGGCCAGTTCTCCGGCGCATCGGGGTCTTCCACCGAGAAGTGTAATTGTTTCTCCTGCAACTGGCGCACGATCCACTGCACGATCTCCTGATCGTTCGCCGCGCCGTCAGCCTCGGCTTCACGCACCAGATCAAGGCTGTTGCGATTGAACTGGGGATAGAACGGCAGCCAGCCCATGCGCACCGCCTTCACCTGCAGGTCCATGGTGTGGCCCTGCGCCAGTGTGCTGCCCTCGGGCACGGGATAATAATCCGTGAAATTCCCCTCGTAACGCCACTGGTCGGTGTGCACGTAATGGAAGGAAGGCGTGTTCTGCTGGCGGGGCGGCTTCACCCAGTCCAGGGCAAAGGCGATGGGAGCCCAGGCGGCCATGGGCGCCAGTTTTTCCTGGCCCACATAGTGGTTGAGCCCGCCGCCATTCCGCCCAATACAACCGGTGAGCATCAGCGTAACGATGCCGGAGCGGTAGATGAGGTTGTTGTGATACCAGTGATTGATGCCGGCGCCGATGATGATCATGCACTGGCCCTGGGTGCGCTCGGCCGTGGAGGCCCACTCGCGGGCGAACTGAATCACCGTCTCGCGGTCGATGCCGGTGAATTTCTCCTGCCAGGCGGGGGTGTATGGGCTGTCCTCGTCGTCGTAATCGCTGGGATACGCGCCCTCCAGTCCGCGGCTGACGCCAAACTGGGCCATGATCAGGTCGTAAATGGTGGCCACAGGCACGGGACCGTCCGGGGTCTCGATGTATTTCACCGGCACGCCCCGCTGCAGCACCTGGCCGCTGGCGAATTCAGGGAAGTCGGTGAGGAGTACGTCATCGTGATCATCGAGCAAGGTGAGGATGGGGTCGATCTCCGAGCCATCCACGCCGTCCTTCATCTCCAGGTTCCACTGCCCTTTTTGCTGTTGCCAACGGAAACCCAGGGTGCCCTGCGGCAAACGCAATTCGCCGCTGTTACGGTCGATCACCAGATATTTCCAGTCGCTGTTCTCCACATTCTGATAACGTGCCACCTGACTGGCCCGCAGCATCCTGCTCGGGGTGTAGCCATTCGCGGTTTTCTTCAGCGTCACCAGGAAGGGCGAGTCAGAATAACGCTTCACGTAGTCGAGGAAATAGGGTGTTTGCTGTTCGGCGTGGAATTCTTTGAGCACGATGTGGTTCACGGCCATCCAGAAGGCGCCATCCTGGCCCGTTGACACTGGAATCCACCAGTCAGCGTATTTGGAGACCTGGCTGAAATCGGGGGAGAAGACCACCAGCTTGGTGCCGCCGTGTCGGGCCTCGGCCACGAAGTGGGCGTCGGGCGTACGGGTCATGTTCAAATTGGCGCCCATAACGGCGATGAATTTACTGTTGTACCAGTCGGCGCTCTCCGCCACGTCCGTCTGTTCGCCCCAGATCTCGGGTGAGGCAGGCGGCAGGTCGCTGTACCAGTCATAGAAGCTGAGGGCGACGCCGCCCAGCAGCTCCAGGAAGCGGGCGCCGGACGCGTAGCTGAGCATGGACATGGCGGGAATGGGGGAGAAACCGATCACCCGATCCGGGCCGTATTTCTTCACCGTGTAGATGGTGGAGGCAGCGATGATCTCCAGCACCTCATCCCAGGAAGTGCGGCGGAAACCGCCCTTGCCGCGGGCCTTCTGAAAACGCCTGCGGCTGGTTTCATCCTCGATCAGAGCCGTCCAGGCGTCGACAGGATCATCGTGTTCCTCACGGGCCTGACGCCACAGATCGACCAGCGCCCCGCGAATGTAGGGATATTTCACGCGGATGGGGCTGTAGATGTACCAGGAGTAGGAGATGCCTCGCTGACAACCGCGGGGTTCGTACGAGGGCAGGCCCTCCTCCAGCATGGGATAGTCGGTGGCCTGCATCTCCCAGGTGACGATGCCGTCTTTGACGTATACCATCCACGAGCAGCCACCGGTACAGTTGACGCCGTGGGTGCTGCGCACCACACGATCATGTTGCCAGCGGTTGCGGTAGAATTCCTCCCACTGGCGGGCTTTAGGGTTAATGATGTCTTGAATCCAACTCATAATGTCCTCCTTATGCCTTCGCCTGTTCAACCAATTGACGGCGGACGCCCGAACGCCGACGGCGCCAGAGCAAGTGAGCCAGGACCATGAAAATAACAAACAGAAGTAGTGAAATGAATGACAGTTTGACGTTCATGGCCGCGGGGGACGATTGGGCCGTCGTTTGCAGATAAGCGATGAGGTCGGACTGTTCTTGCGGGTCCAGGGGGCGGCCGTCGAAGATCGGTCTCATGGTAGGGAAGGGCGGCGCAGCCAGAACCGATGCCATACCCTCCTTGCCGAAACGATCAAACACCTGCGTCAGGTCGGGTCCCAGGGCGCCGCCGCCCAGCGCCCCGACGCCGGAAACAGAATGACAACTGATGCAGGCCGGGGCGCCGCTCTGGAAGGAGGCCTCGCCAGTGAACAACGCCCGTCCCCGCTGGGCATCGCCGGCCGGCAGTTGCACGGCTGCCGAGGGCGCGGCCGCCTGCCCGGCATCCATCTTCTGCATATAGGCGAACACAGCCAGCGACTCCTCCTGGGAGAGGTTGCGGTTGGGCATGGGCACATTGTTGTATTGCGCTAGCAGTTCCATGGCGATGGGGTCCTTCTCGGCCAGCATTTTATCCGGCTCCATGATCCAGCGCACAAGCCAGTCCTGCTCCCGGATTGTGGTGACCCCCAGCAGGTCCGGGCCCACGCGGTCGCCACGGCCAATCGTGTGGCAGGCCGCGCATTTCTGCCGGAACAGCACCTCTCCTTCCTCTGGGGATTGAGGCGGGGGAGAGGCCTCGGCCAGGGGAACCAGGGCCACCATCAGCAACAGGGCTGCCAGCAGAATCGGCAGCCATTTCGCCGTAGCGAATCGTCGCCCGGCGTTTGCAAGACATTGCATAGGCTTTACCTCCTTATGTCATCTGTGGGAGATTGGGAATGAATCACTTCGAGCAAATCGGCCAGGCTGGCAGGCAGGGTGCGCGAGGAATAGACTTGCATCACGTTATCCTGCAGACCGATGCGAACAATGGCCAGCCCGGGATAATGCCCCAGGAGAAGACTGGTCAGCGCGGCGATATCCGGCGTCTCGCTGTCCTCTGACACAATGACGGCGATGTCAGGGGGCACATCGGGCAGGTCCACCACGGCTCCCGCGCGCATAGGGTAAGGGCCCAGCAACACCACATCCTCGACCTGACTCAGGATGTGGATCAGGCTCTCACCAAATAATGACTCTACGCAGAACAACAAGACGCGTCTCTTACTCGTCGCGGCCATGGCATCTTCCTCCTCTGAGGATAGATCCAGCTTACGCCAAATCCTGTCCTAATCCTATCCGGCGCACTCGCTCATGAGGCATGAAAAAAGCGTGATCTTGCGTCCTAATAAGAACTAGTTCGTTCTCATATCCTGACCCTGACAAGCCGGAGCCAGGAAGGGCCCACACGCGGAATCGCCCACACGGTGAGCTGGCAGGTAGGTAGACAAGTAAACAAGTAGACAGGGAAAAAGGTAAACCGGGCCTGCTACCTGCCAAGACGAGATACGCAACGACTCATACTGGCAAGGTACTAAAGCAATCCTTTCTCGCGGGCGTAGCGAGCGGCTTCCCGGCGACTGTTCACTTGCAGTTTGGCCAGGATATTGCGCATATGGCTTTTAGCTGTGTAGAGACTGATGGACAGGGCGGCGGCCACTTCCTGATCGGTGGCGCCCTCCGCGGCCAGGCTCAGTACTTCCTGTTCCCGCGGGGTGAGAGTCAAGGCCTCGCCCTCCGCGGTCAGGCCTTCGTGGCGACTGAGGCGCCGAAATTCTTCCAGTATACGTCCTGCCAGCGCCGGTGTGATGGCAGCCTGGCCCTGGACAGCCCCCCGCAATAGCTCCAGCATGGGACGAGATCGCATGTTCTTCAGCAAATAGCCCTGCGCCCCGCACTTAATGGCCTCGAACAGCTTCTCTTCATTGTCCTGAACGGTAAGCATGACGATGGTCGCCGCCGGCAGGACCCATTTGATGCGCCTGGCAGCCTCCAGGCCATCGCAGCCCGGCATGCCCACATCCATGAGGATGAGGTCGGGCGAGAGTTCCTGCGCCATCACCTGGGCTTCCAGCCCGTCGCTGGCTTCACCGACAACCAGAAAGTCGGATTGGGCATTGAGGATGCCGGCCAGACCCTCTCGAAAGAGAGCATGATCATCAACGAGTAAAACACGGATCGGATTCGTCTTGCGCATCATGTGGGACGCACCATAAGTTGAGTCGGCTCAGAGATGGAGGGAATTTGACGACCGGGAATTGCGTCGTGATGCAGGGGCCAGCGCAACTCGACCCGTGTGCCGCTGCCCGGCCGGGACGTCACCGTCACCCGGCCGCCCAGGCGTGCAGCCCGCGCCCGCATGATACGCAGTCCAAAGTGCGTGTTGCCATTGGATGGAGGCCTGTCGGGGTCGAAGCCGCAGCCGTCATCCTCGATATGGATGAACGCTTCGTCTCCTGCCTGCTGCAAGCTGATCATGATGTTGTCTGCCCGGGCATGCTTTCGGGCATTCTGCACCGCTTCCTGCACAACATGCATTATCTGTACAGCATCCTGGTCAGAAAGCCACACGGGCTCATGCCAGCGATCCTCGAAA
>JAJRXO010000608.1 GCA_024276255.1 Chloroflexota bacterium
AATCCCGATGTGCCCACCTGTGTGGATTGCCACAGCGTGCATAGCGTTGGCGATCCCCACACGGCCGAATTTCGTCTGACCTCCCCGCAGACGTGTGGGCACTGTCATGCCGATGCCGATCTCATGTCCAAGTACGGCATTTCGACGGCGGTTTTCGATACCTATGTGGCTGATTTCCACGGCACCACGGTGACGCTCTTCGAACGGGAGTCACCTGATCAGCCCACCAACAAGGCGGTGTGCTTCGACTGTCATGGCGTTCATAACATCAAGGCGGTGACCGATCCCGAGTCGAGCGTCGTGCGCGAAAATCTTCTCGTCACCTGCCAACGTTGTCACCCCGATGCCGACCTCAGTTTTCCGGCCTCCTGGACCAGCCACTATATCCCCGACAAAGAGCACACTCCCCTGGTGTACTACGTCAATCTCTTTTATCGCTTTTTAATCCCCGCCGTAGTTGGCTTTATGGCATTTCTGGTGCTGCTTGATGCCCGCAAACGCCTGAGCCAGCGTCTGGCCCGCCGCCGTAAAGCATCATCTTCGGAGGCCGGATCATGAGCAATCGGGTCGTATCGCGATATTACGAACGTTTCAGCAAAGAACAACGCATCGAGCACCTCGTGTTTATAATTTCCTTTACGGTGTTGGTGCTCACGGGTCTGCCGCAAAAATACGTACCTGCACTGTGGGCCGAAAACCTGATCGCCTTGCTCGGCGGCATTGAGTTGGTGCGCATTGTGCATCGCATTGCCGCGGTAACCATGATCGTGATCAGCGGATATCATGTGCTGATAGTGGCATATAAAGTGCTGGTTTTGCGCATCGAGCTCTCTATGCTACCGGGGATCAAGGATGCGATCGATTTGTGGCAGACCGTTCTGTACAACCTGGGTCTGCGCCAGCAACCTCCCCGCTATGATCGTTACAGTTTTGGAGAGAAACTGGAGTATTGGGCTGTGGTCTGGGGGACGGTGATCATGGTCGTAACCGGCTTTATGATGTGGAATCCCATTTCCACCACGCGCTGGTTGCCCGGCAGCTGGATTCCGGCCGCCAAAGCAGCGCATGGCGGCGAGGCCCTGTTGGCGTTCATCTCCATCCTCATCTGGCATGTGTACAACGTCCATATCAAGCATTTCAACCGCAGTATTTTCACGGGAAAGTTGAGCCGGGAGGAAATGCTGGATGAACATCCGCTGGAACTGCAGCGCCTGGAGGCCGGGCAGCACTCGTCGCCCGACCCGGCTGCCGTACGGCGTCGGCGACGCATCTTCCTGCCCTTTGCGGCTGTAATCAGCGCCGTCCTCACGGTGGGCCTGTTCTATTTCGTCACCTATGAACAGACGGCCATTACCACGGTACCGCCGATTCCCGATAGAACGGTCATCTTTGAGAGAGCTACTCCCACGCCTGTTCCTGTTATTTCGCCTGAGTTGGCTCTCTATCAGACACCCGCACCGACCCTGGGACACGCCATCACCGAGGGCCGCGAAAACTGTCTGCAATGTCACGGTACAGGCGCGATTAAACCTTTCTCGGATCTGCATGCTGATTTGCAGTTGGGCAATGATTCCTGTCTATCCTGTCACCACGTAGATAACAATCTTTTGCACCTGCCGTCGGTCGACCTGGCCCAGGTGCCCAGCTTCCATACCGACATCTTGCCGGTGTTGCAACGCAAGTGCACTGCTTGCCACGGCAGCAGTTCGCCGCCCGATCTGTCTTCGTATGCGGGTATTATGGCCGGAACGCAATCCGGCCCCCTGGTCACCCCCGGCGATCCCGACCACAGTCGGGTGCTGATCGTGCAGTCTATGCCTCTCGAGGCCCATCCGACCCGCCTGACACCTGAAGAATTGAGTGTGCTCTCGGCCTGGATCCAGGCCGGTGCTCCGAACAACTAATGCCAATCGAGGTATCCTGTCATTATGATCCGTAACGCCTTTCAACTGTTTCGCCAGCACTGGAAGCTGACCCTGGCTACCATCATCGTACTCCTGATTGTAGGTGTGCTCCTGGTTGTAGTGAGCGCCACCGTCTGGGAGTATACCAACAGCACCGAGTTTTGCGGCACGACGTGTCATACCATGCCGCCTGAATACGCGGCCTACAAGCAATCGCCGCACGCCCGTGTGCCCTGTGTGGATTGTCATCTGGGCCAGGAATCGTTCCTGGAGGCGTTTCCCCGCAAGGCCAAGGAAATCCGGCATGTGTATTATGCTCTGTCCAAGGATTACGAAATCCCGATCTACGTCCGGAGCTTGCGACCGGCTCGCGAAACGTGCGAAAGATGTCATAATCCGGCAAAATTCTCGGCTGACAGCCTGAAGAAGATCGTGCATTATCGCCCGGACCCCGAAAACACACCGCGCGAGATATTCCTCACTCTGAAGACCGGCGGCGGCAGGCGCAGCGAGGGCCTGGGCCGCGGTATCCACTGGCATATCGAAAGCGAGGTCTATTATTTGTCCGAGGATGATCTGCATCAGAAGATCCCGTATGTCAAGTAAGTGCGGCCCGATGGCACCGAGATTGAATACTTTGATCTGGAAAGTGGGATCACGCCCGAGGAGGTGGACGCACGCAGCTCGGAATTGCGACGCATGGACTGCATCGACTGTCATAATCGTATTTCCCACACATTTGAGATCCCCAAGAATGCAATTGATGAGGCGATCAGCCGCGGGCGTATCGACCGCAGCCTGCCATACATTGCCGTCAAGTCGGAACAGTTATTGACCGGACATAGTGGGTCCCGCGAAGAGGCACTGGCCCACATCGCCAATCTGGAGGACTGGTATCGGGAGAACTATCCCGAAGTCTATGCCGATAAAAAAGATGCCATCAAGCAGGCCGTCAGCGAACTGCAGGCCATCTTCGAACGCACCTATTTCCCCGATATGTCGATTGGCTGGAGTACCCATCCCGATAATCTGGGGCACAAGAATTTTCCCGGTTGCTTCCGTTGCCATGACGGCAAGCATACCAGCCCCGAGGGCCAGACCATTCGTCTGGAATGCAATATCTGCCATACCATTCCCCGTGTGACCGGCCCCGGTCTGCCTGCGCCGGTGATCGCCGTGGAACCGCAAAACGAGCCCGAATCGCATAAAGACAGCAACTGGCTGGCGCGGCACCGCGACGAGTTCGACAAGACCTGCACGGGCTGCCACAGCACGTACAACCGCGGCGGCAGTGATGACAGTTCGTTTTGCGCCAACAGCGCCTGCCACGGCACCGAGTGGAAATTTGCCGGCCTGGACGCGCCCGGCCTGCGCTCCATTTTGCCAACTCATCAGGCCGAGGAAAGTGAGGCCCCGCAGCCCATTAGCCCTGATTCCACCAGCTTTGTCCCCCGCATCCCGCATCCGCTCACCGAAGACCGCATTGGCCAGTGTCTGACCTGCCACGGCCTCAACGGGCTTGATCCGTACACTCCCTTCCATGTGGAAGAGAAGTTCCCGCTCGATGCCTGTACCGAGTGCCATGATCTGGCGCCGGGAGTGGAAAGGTTTTAGACGAGAACGATAGTCCTGCAGACGAACAGCGCCCGCATCATCATGGTGTGGGCGCTGTTTTTGTCATCAGGCCGCGTTTTCGGGAACCACCTTCCTGCGCCAGGCGTCTAAAACTTAGTAAGCTCTCCTCGGGGGGCATCTGATTCCGGCCGGTGTTTCACCGGCCACACCTATGCAAAGGAAAAGTCGAAAAAAATGAATTACGCAGGTAAAGTTGGTCTCCTGACCATTCTGGCCGTTCTTGTACTGGGCCTGATCGCATGTGCACCTGGCAGTTTTGTCCCATCCGCCCCCAATACCCCAGCCCCCGAACAGCCGTCCGCTCTCCCCGCTTTGCAGGGCTCGCATTGGACGCTGAGCAATTATCGCAGTAGCGATGGCGGCCTGATCGATGTGCTGCCCGACACGACGATCACCATCGCCTTTGCCGACGGGCAAATTAAGGGCATCGCCGGTTGCAACAACTACTTTGGCTCCTACGAGCGTGCCGATGCGGCCCTGAGTTTCGGTATGATCGCCGCCACCGAGATGTGGTGTGAATCGCCTGCGGGCGTTATGGGCCAGGAAAGCGCCTTTTTGAGCCTGCTGCCCTCGGTTG
>JAJRXO010000609.1 GCA_024276255.1 Chloroflexota bacterium
CGAGCATCCCACCGGCCCGCACAGCCACAATTGCAGCGCCTGTTGCAACCCGGCCATGGCATCGAGGCTGGTGGGCGGGGCGGGCCAGGTGCGCAATTGCCGCACGGCGATGGGCAGCCAGGGCAGGAAGAAGGCCAGGCTGAGGCCCTGCGTCAGGGTCCAGTCACGCAGCAGGGGCCAGCGGCGGATGGGGGCGGGGTCGGGGCGTACGAGCCAGAGCAGGATAATGGCGTTGAGCAGCAACAGGTGCAGGGGGAAGGCATAGTGTGTGTACAGGCCCAGCACCGCGGCTGCGCCATACAAAAGCAAGGCCCGACGTCGTTGGGCGGTCGTGTGCGCCTGCATGAATTGCAGGGTCGCCAGGGCGCCGAGCACGGCGCACAGGGTCAGCAGCTCGTACATGCGCGCTTCCTGGCTATAGTACACCAGAAAGGGATTGAGCGCGGCCAGCAGGGCCGCCAGCAGCCCCAGGCGCCGCCCTCCCATTCGTTTGCCCAGCAGATAAAGGCCCCCCACCACGAGCACGCCGATCAGCGACGATAAACTGCGGGCGCCGATCTCATCCAGGCCGAACACGCTGCCCCAGGCCTTGAGCAGCAGGTAATAGGCCGGTGGATGAATATCGGCGGCGGCAGCCTGCACGATGGCGGTCATGCTGCGGCCCGCAAGCACCACCGAATTGCCTTCGTCGGCCCAAAAGCTCTGGCCATCCAACGCGAAAAACCGCAACCCCGTGGCCAGCAACAGGATGCCGGCCAGGGCTACGGTGGCAAGGCGAGATGGGCGTGAGAACTGATTCGTCACAGACTTGTCTACCTGTCCACTTGCCTCCCGGTCAACTCATCCTGCCTAAAAGAATCCCAGCATCTCTTTTGCTTCTTCACTCATCATGTCGGGATTCCAGAAAGGCACCCACACGAGATTGATGCGCACGTCCTCGAACTCGGGGAAGTTATTGCGCACGGTCTGGAAGGCGTCGGTGAGGATCATCGGGCCCACAGGGCAGCCGGGGCTGGTCAGGGTCATGTCGATGTCAACGGTGTTGTCGTCGTTGATCTTGATGTCGTATACCAGACCCAGGTTGACGATATCGAGATTCAGTTCAGGGTCTTTGACGGCTTTCAGCGCCTCGCGAATCTGCGCCGGGCTGACGCCGCTGTTGATTTCCTGGATGTCGTTGTCGGAGGAAGGGGTGTTTTGGGTTTCGTCTGTCATGGTTGTGTGAGGGGGAACTGTTAAAGGGGATTCATCCCGGTTGTCATCGCAGATCTTTAGGGCTGGCCGCTCAATCGAGTTAGATGAGAGGAGACGTTCATGCTGGTGCGCCAGCGCCACGGAGGATGAAAAAGACCAATCCGTGTTTTTCTGTGCTCGTCCGCGTCCTATTTTCAGAGGAGCTAATTCCGAAATCCGAAATCCGAAATCCGAATTCCGAACATCTCCCTACTCCGGCCATTCTTCCAGGCCCCACACGCCGGCCTTGAGGACCTTGAGGGGGAGCAGGGCGCATTTCAGGCGCACGGGGCCGATGGGAATACCCAGCAAGTCGATGATGTAGTCCTTGTTGAGCTGGCGCACTTCCTCCAGGGTCATGCCCACGAGCTCCTCGGTGAGCATCGAGGCCGAGGCCTGGCTGATGGCGCAGCCCTTGCCATCGAAAGCTGCTTCCACAATACGATCGTCTTCCACTTTCAGCTCAAGCGTGATCTCATCGCCGCAGAAGGGATTGACGTCGTGGTAGTGGATGTCGGGATCTTCGAGATGGCCTTTATGGCGGGGATAGCGATAGTGGTCGAGGATGTTTTCGCGGTAGAAGTCGTCCATGGGAGATGATGTTAAAAGGAGAAGATGTCTTTGGCTTGATGCAGGGCCGCCACCAGACGGTCGACTTCGTCAAGGCTGTTGTAGATGTAAAAACTGGCGCGGGTGGACGCCGAGATGCCGTAGTGGTCATGGATGGGTTGGGCGCAGTGGTGTCCGGCGCGCACGGCCACGCCCTGCATGTCGAGTATGCTGGCGATGTCGTGGGGGTGGATGTCGCCAAAGATGAACGACAGCAGGCCCCCGCGGCGTTCGGGGTCCGGCCCCAGGATGCGCAGCCCCTCGATCTGTTGGAGTTGTTCCCAGGCATAAGCCGTGATCTGGCGCTCGTGTTCGGTGATCCAATCCATGCCCACCTGATTGAGGTAATCGATGGCTACACTCAGGCCGACGGCTTCGGCAATGGCAGGGGTGCCTGCTTCGAATTTGTAGGGCAGGTCGTTCCAACTGCTGCCGCTGAGTTTAACCTCACGGATCATGTCGCCGCCGCCCAGGAAGGGAGGCATGGCTTGCAGGATTTCCTTTCTGCCATACAGCACACCGATGCCGGTGGGGCCTAGCATCTTGTGGCTGGAAAAAGCCAGGAAGTCGGCATCCAGGGCCTGCACATCGGTTTTGAGATGTGGCACGCTCTGGGCGCCGTCGACCACGGCAATAGCACCCACGGCATGGGCGCGCGCCACCAGCTCGGCCACGGGATTGATGGTGCCCAATACGTTGGACATGGCCGTGAAGGCGAAGACCTTTGTCTTTTCATTCAATAGTTGCGACAGGGCATCGTAGTCCAGTTCTCCCCGCGGTGTGATGGGCACATAGCGCAGGGTGGCGCCGGTGATCTCGCAGATCAACTGCCAGGGCACGATGTTGGAGTGATGCTCCATCTCCGTGATCAGCACCTCATCGCCGGGCTTCAGATTGGCCCGGCCCCAGCTGTACGCCACCAGATTCAGGCCTTCGGTGGTGTTGCGGGTGAAGATGATCTCTTTGGTGCTTGGGGCATTGATGAAGCGCGCCACCTTCAGGCGGGCATCTTCATACGCGGTGGTGGCAGCCTCGCTCAGGGTGTGCACCCCGCGATGGACGTTGGCATGGATGGTGCGATAGTATTCATCCATGGCCTCGATGACCTGTACAGGTTTCTGTGAGCTGGCCGTACTATCGAGATACACCAGCGGATGGCCATGGACTTCCTGCTGCAGAATGGGGAAATCTTTGCGAATTTCGGCGACGGTTGGCATGGGAGCAACCTGTAGGGTGGGAGTGGATGCAGTCATGGTATCATAGAGAGGAGAAAGGAGAAAACGTGACAGGTGTTGCGTGTTGCGTGATGGTTATTCCAGGCCTACGCGGCTGGCGATCTCGGCTTCCAGCTTGGCCCGCACACCGGGAACCGGCACGCGATTCAGGACTTCTTCAAAGAAACCCTGCACGATCATGCGCTTGGCCGTCTTGCGATCCAGGCCACGCGCCATGAGATAAAACAGGTACTCATCCTGTACCTTGGCGCTGGTGGCGCCATGCGTACAGCGCACATCGTCCGCTTCGATTTCCAGACCGGGAATCGAATCCGCACGGGCGCCCTGGCTGAGAATGAGATTGTCGTTTTTCTGATAGGCGTCGGTCTTCTGGGCGCCGGGTTTCACGCGGATGATGCCCTGATACACTGACCGTGAGCGATCCTCCAGTGCGCCCTTGAACAGCAGATCGCTGGTGGCGCGCTCGCGTTTATGGTTCTGGTTGGTGTGATGATCGATATGCTGACGGTTCTGCGGGAAATACATGCCCAGCAGCTCGCCATGCGCGCCCGGTTCTTCCATCTCCAGATCAATCCA
>JAJRXO010000610.1 GCA_024276255.1 Chloroflexota bacterium
CCTGGTGGAAGTGTTGCTGGTGCCCAGCCTGGTGCAGGGGGCCGAGGCGCCGCAAAGGCTGAAAAGCGCCCTGCAACGCGTGTATGCCCGCGATGATATCGATGTAATTGTGCTGGCACGCGGGGGCGGCTCCATTGAAGACCTTTGGGCCTTTAACGATGAAGACCTGGCCCGTCTCATAGCCGCCTCGCCGGTGCCGGTGGTCAGTGGCGTGGGCCATGAGACCGATTTTACCATCGCTGATTTTGTGGCTGATGTGCGCGCGGCCACGCCCACAGCCGCGGCGGCGATCATCGTGCCTGATGCTGCCACCGTGCGCCAGAACATCGATGCCACGATCTCCCGGCTGAGTGAATTGATCGGGCAACGCATCCGCCAGCAGCGGGTGCAACTGACGCATTTGACGCAGCGACTGCACATGCAGTCACCCATTCAGCAATTGCACAGCCAGCGCCAACAATTGGGCGAATTACAAATGCGCCTGCAACGCAGCCAGCAACAGCAAATCGATCGGCATCGTCTGCGCCTGGATGCGTACCGGCAACAACTGCATGCACTCAACCCGCGCGCCGTCCTGGCCCGCGGCTACGCCCTGGTGCAGGACCCCGACGGGCACATCATCCGCAGCACAGCCCAGGTGGCGCCCGATATGCCCCTCAACGTGGAAGTGGCCGATGGCCGCTTTGACGTACGCGTCGTCTCATCTCCACCCCCCTCATCTGTTGATGCATCATGAGCACTGATCCTGAAAAACTGACCTTTGAGCAGGCCATGGCCGCACTGCAAGCCATCGTCGCCGACCTGGAACAGGGCGAAGCCCCCCTGGAACAGAGCCTGGCTCAATACGAACGCGGCATCGAGCTGGCACGCTATTGCAATGACTTGCTGGATCAAGCCGAGTTGCGCGTGCGCGAGCTTCTGCCTGACAATAACGAGAGCGATTTCAGCGGCCCGCTTGACAGCCGGTCTTGATTCGACTTCTCCCCATTCTGGAGACCCTACCATGGAACAAAACAGCTCCTTTCGTGAGCGTTATCGCGTGCAGCCCGGCAGCCGGGTCGACCTGACCGCCGTCGATGCCAACGACACTGGCGACTACACCAGCAAGAAACAGGGCCGTAAGACCCTGAAGAAACTGCGCCAACAATTGGTTGATTTACAGGAACGTTTCTATGCCTGGGACAAACGCAGCTTGCTGCTGGTGTTGCAGGCCATGGATACGGGCGGCAAGGATGGCGCCATCGAGCATGTGATGGCCGGCGTCAATCCCCAGGGGGTGCAGGTGCATTCCTTCAAGGTACCCACGGCCAATGAGCTGGCTCACGACTATCTGTGGCGTGTGCACAAGGTCACGCCCCCGCGGCGCATGATCGGTATCTTCAATCGTTCGCACTATGAAGAGGTGCTGGTGGTACGGGTGCATAATCTCGTGCCTCCCCAGGTGTGGCAACAACGTTTCCAGCAGATCAATGCCTTTGAACAGTTGCTGGCCAGCAATGGCACCACCATCCTCAAATTTTACCTGCAC
>JAJRXO010000611.1 GCA_024276255.1 Chloroflexota bacterium
GCCCGCCGTGACTGATTTTCAGGCGCTACAGGGCGCCGGGGCTGTGGGGCAGGTGGAAGGGCGTTCGGTTGTCGTGGGGAGCCCCGTTCTGTTTGCAGAAGTGCTGGCAAGCGAGAATGAGCTTCAGAAACAGGTCCTGCGGCTGCATGGCGAGGGCAAGACCGTCGTCCTTATTGGACAGGCAGCTCGTAATCGATCGACCGGCGGGGCCCGGCCCGCATCCATCTTCGGCGTTATTGCTATTCGCGACGCAGTGCGCGAAAACGCGGCCGCGGCTATCGCCCAGCTGCATGAGATGGGGGTTCATCCGATTGTGATGCTGACGGGGGACAACGAACGCACGGCCAAGGCCATCGCCAGCCAGGTGGGTGTGGACGAGTATTACGCGGAGTTGCTGCCCGAAGACAAGGTAAGCAAAGTGCGGGAGCTGAGTCAGAGGTTCGGGCATGTGGCCATGGTGGGTGATGGCGTCAACGATGCTCCGGCCCTGGCAGAAGCGACCGTGGGTATAGCCATGGGTGCGGCCGGCACCGACGTGGCGCTGGAAACAGCGGATGTCGCCCTCATGGCCGACGATCTGGAAAAGCTGGTCTACGCCCTGCAGCTGGCCCGCCGCAATCAGTCCGTCGTGCAACAGAATCTCGTGCTTTCGGCTGTGGTCATTGGCACTTTGGTGATTGGTGCGGTTTTGGGAATCTTTACCCTGCCCGTGGCAGTACTGGGCCATGAGCTCAGTGAGTTCGCGGTCATCGGCAGCGGTCTGCGCATGTTGCGAGGGTAGTTTTGCTCGCCTGAATCGATGGCCGTTGCGGCAGATTTGCCAATTTAGGGCGTCCTAAATATAATCGGAATTGATATCGCCCGGAATCCACCGGGGCCATGAAATCGGCATGAGCACACCCAACTCTGAGGATCACCAATATCGTTCCCTGGCGGAAGTCCACGAATCCGTTGAGATGCCTATGCGCGGCGTCTGGTGGAGACGGTGGTTTGCCGTCACCGGCCCGGCGATCATGGCGGCGGTGGGCTACATGGATCCGGGCAACTGGGCGACGGATATCGCCGCCGGCAGCCGCTATAATTACACCCTGATCTGGGTGTTGTTGATGTCCAATCTGATGGCGATCCTGCTGCAAAGTCTCTCGGTGCGGCTGGGTGTGGTGGCCCGTCGTGATCTGGCGCAGGCCAGTCATGAGGAATACCCCAAGGCGGTCAACATCCCCCTGTATGTCCTGGCCGAGATCGCTATCACCGCCACCGATCTGGCGGAGGTGCTGGGATCGGCCATTGCTTTGCAACTGCTGTTCGGTATTCCCCTTATCTACGGAGTTATCCTGACCGCTCTGGACACCCTGTTGTTGTTGTTTCTCTCGCATCTGGGCATTCGCAAACTGGAGGCCGTAGTGTTTGCGCTGGTGGGCACCATCGGCGCTGCCTTTGTGCTTGAGATATTCCTCTCGCAGCCGGACTGGCAGGGCATCGCCCAGGGATTTGTGCCTGCCATCCCCGATGCGGCCGCCCTCTATATCGCGGTGGGCATGTTGGGCGCCACTGTGATGCCCCACAATCTGTATCTGCATTCTTCATTAGTGCAGACGCGCAAGATAGGCAGAGATCACTATTCGATTAAGGAGGCCCTGCGCTGGAATGCTATCGATTCGGCTGTGGCGCTGAACCTGGCATTTTTCGTCAACGCCGCCATTCTGATCATGGCAGCGGCCGTGTTTTATCGCAATGGTCTTTACGCCGTGGCCGAGATCCAGGACGCCTATCATCTGCTCGAGCCCATTCTGGGGGCGGGAATTGCGCCCATTGCCTTTGCTATTGCCCTGCTCGCCTCCGGGCAGAGTTCCACCATCACGGGCACGCTGGCCGGACAGATCGTGATGGAAGGTTATCTGAACCTGCGCATTCAGCCCTGGCTGCGACGCCTGATCACCCGGCTGCTGGCCATTATCCCCGCCATCATTGCTATTTCCTACTTCGGCGAGGGCTCCACAGGAAAACTACTGGTGCTGAGCCAGGTCGTCCTCTCCCTGCAATTGCCCTTCGCCATTATTCCCCTAATCCACTTTGTCTCTGATCAGCAGCGCATGCGGGAGTTCGTCATCAAGCGCTGGGTACAGATCCTGGCCTGGGTGGTGGCCCTCATCATCATCGTCCTCAACGCCAATCTGGTCAGAGAGGAGCTCAAGGTCGCCATCGCCAATGCGGGTAACCAGGCGTGGTTGATCCGCGTGATGATGGTTCCGTTGTTGCTGGCCGTGGTTGCCCTGCTGCTCTACGTGACCTTCAGGCCCTGGCTGGCCGGGAGAGTCCCCATGCTGCTGGGCCGCGCCGGCCGGGTAGATGTGCATGGCCTGAAAGCAGTGTCTGAGGTGAGCATCGTTTCACCGTCGCCTTATCGCCGCATCGCCGTGGCGTTCGACTTTGGCGGGGGCGAGGAACGGTTACTGGGTGAGGTGTTGCGTATGGCCGATCGCAAGCAGACCCGGGTGTACCTGTTACACGTAGTGGAGAGCCCTGTGGCGCGGGCATTGGGCCGTGATGCTGCCGACAGGGAGGTGCGGGCGGATCGGCAGCGGCTGGAGGAGCTGGCAGGTCTTTTGAATCAGGCGGGCATCGAGACGGAATGTCGGTTGGGCGCGGGCAATCCGGTGACAGAACTGGCGCACATGATCAATGAAATCGACGCCGAATTGGTGATTCTGGGAGCCCATGGACACTCCGGCGTCTCAGACCTGGTACATGGCACGGTCGTTGGCGGATTGCGCCACCGTATTCAGGCCAGTGTGTTGGTGATCCCCCTGAGCACCCCCTGAATCCGCCCTCACCTGCGACTGCTTTTTGAATAGGACACAGATGAACACAGAAAGACACGGATTGATCCTTTTTCATTGGTATCGGCGCCAGCCTGCTTGCCGTTGGTTCGCTGCTTCGTAAATAAGCCTCTCGCAAAGGCGCAAAGCCGCCAAGGAAAAATAGAAAAAAATCCTTTGCGCTCTTGGCGTCTTGGCGAGAGATTTTCATCCGTTTTGGCGTGCAGCTTGCGCACCGTAGGTCTGTTCCGTA
>JAJRXO010000612.1 GCA_024276255.1 Chloroflexota bacterium
AGGCTTGTCCAAATTAAATTCCTGGCGCAGGTTTTCAATTTCGCCTGCCGAAACAAATCCTGCCTCCCCCATCATGATGTCTACCGGATCGCCTGGCGTCAGGCGCATAAAAAGAAAAACAATGATAGCAACGACAAACATAATGGGAATGACGGCCAACACCCGCTCCAGTACCTTGATCGCTCTCATATTGCGCGCTCCTTTTTGCCTATGCCCCAAAGGAAGATTGAAAAGCCAACGCACCCGTGCGCCGTCCGAATTGGCCAACAGCACACTGGGGCGGCTGGCTTCTCAATCCAGTTTGAATGCAAGCAAGTGACTGTCACGGTAAACGATGCTCTACCATAGACAGTCACCTGCAGAGGCGCTATCAGTCGGACAGCCAAACGTCGTGCATGTTCAAGCGTCCATCGGCGCTAACATTCCAGTTCCGCACATTGGTTGTACTGGCCTCGATGATGTCCGGCAGGAACAGGAAGACCGCAGGGACCTCGTTGTAGACAATCTGCTGCGCCTCATCGTAGATATCGTGACGCTTCTCCACATTGGGTTCCACTTCACCCGCCTCGATCAGTTCGTCGACGCGAGCGTTGCTGTAGCCAGAGAAGTTGCCACGGCCATTGCCGGTTCCTTCAACCCTGGTGTGCCACTTGGCCTCAAAATGCCCTACTGGATCAAAGGCTGAGTCGCCCCAACTGCCAATATAGGCCATGCGCTCGCCCTCCAGCATCAAAGGCTTGAGCACGCTATAGTCCCCCCAAACGCGCACAGACGCGTCCACGCCTAAATCCTGTAGTTGCCCGGCGACAGCCTCCGCGATGGCCTTGCTACTTGGTCGCACATCGATCACAAAGGAGAACTTCGTGCCATCTTTGTCCAGGAAGCCATCGCCGTCAGAGTCGGTCCAGCCGGCCTCGGCCAATAATGCGAGGGCCTTATCCGCGTCGTAGCCATAGGGCTTCAGCGAATTATCGGCGAAGTTGTTGTAGGGAGAGAGAGGGCCGGGGATAATGATCCCCAGGCCACCCAAAACTGTATCCAGGATGGTCTGGGCGTCTACGGCGTAGTTCATGGCCTGACGCACGCGGATGTCATCGAAGGGAGGCTTGTTGACATTCATTTCCATCCATGTGGGTTGTGTGCTGGGACCGCTCACTACCTGCACATTGGGATCGGTGGCCAGGACAGGGATCATGTGGGAGGGCACTGCTTGAATGATATTCACTTCACCAGAGCGCAGGGCGGCCACTCGCGTCGAAGCCTCGGGCAGCACTTTGAAGACGATCCCGTCCAGCAACGCCGGACCTACTGGTGGCAATTCGTCAGCCCCGCCGTAGTAGTTTTCAAAGCGTTCCAATACGATCTGATCGCCCAAAGAACCTTTGACAAACTTGAAGGGACCGGCCCCCACCGGAGCCTTGTTAAATCGTTCGTTACCTACTTCTTCGAAGTAGTCTTTGGGGATGATCTGCTGGTGTACAAACATCTGCATGGCTACGGGCCAGGGCGCAGACAGGTGGAAACGTACGGTGTAGTCATCGACGACCTCCACGCTCTCCAGCGGTGCAATCAGGCCCTTGCGCGAGGATGTGTGAGCCTCGGGATAATCGATCCCGTTTTCGGAGATAATCCGATCGAAAGTAAACTTCACATCTTCGGCTGTCAGGGCTTCACCGTTGTGGAAGGTGACGCCCTGTTTGAGCACAAACTCCCAGGTGGTATCATCGATCAGCTCCGCCGACTTCGCCAGCTCCAGTACCACCCGACCATCCGTGGTGCGGGTAACCAGGCCATCGAACATGTTGCGGATGACCGTTTCTGTGGCGCGATCGCGATAGTCGGCCGGATCCAGTGTCACGACCTCGTCAGCCAGACCAATCGCCAAAGTGCCACCTTTCTGTGGGCCGGTAACAGGCGTGGCTGTCACTTCTACAATTGTCTTGACCTCCTTTTCGACCACGACTGTCTCTTTGACCACGACGGTTTCCTTGACGGTCTGAGGTGCGGTGCAGGCGGTCAGAGCCGCGATCAACAGTAGTAAAGCGCCGAATAAGACAAAACGATTGGTTCGCATGATCTCCTCCTTAGTTATGAATGTGTGGAGAGTGAATGTGAAATGGACGGACGGCAGTAAAAATTCGGGGTGGACACCCCTTCATTGTCGTTCTTAACCTCCTTAGATGTGATGAGAGGATGCGGAAGGACCGCCAATAGCCTAGACGCGTTGCAGTGCTTTTTCAGCGACGGCATCTTTCATCTGCAACTGCCGTAGTTCACGTTTCATCACGCGAAGCGCTCGCTCCGGTTCCAGTCGACCATACAGACCGCCCAGGATGCTGACAAGATAGCTGGCATCCAGCAAGACTTCCCCTTGCGGGCGCAGAATGTGAGATTCGTCATCGTTGTATTGCACCCCCTCGGCGATAAGCCGCAGGTCGTCTAGATAACCCGGGTCTTGATCGTGACACTTGTGATAAATCGTGCCGCCGATCAACAACACAGTCGTGGGTTGATTGAAGAAATTCACACCATATTGCAGGAAGTACGTATCAGTTTCCTGCACCGAGCCCGCATGTTTGGCCGTGGCCACAGACATGATCTCACGCGCCAGGAACGAACGGACGCTGTTTTCGACCGGCCCGATGGCGTTGGCGTGTGGATTGGCGCTGATCCAACTCAGATACAGGTCGAGATTCACTCGCAACTGAGAGCCATCGCGCACCGTGAAGCGCCCCAACTGATCGTCGCCAGGCTGGTAGGCGGGGAATTTGGCTGAAATAAATTGCGTGAGCCGGTAACCGAGGTTGCCGTTCTGAAACTGGGGCAGTTCCTTCAGGTTTTCAGCATTGTAGCTCAGGCCAAATTTACCTTCGACCCGGCGGTAGGAAAGAGGTGTATTGGGAGTCTTGAGGATGGTGCGCTTGACCTTCTTGCGCGCATCATGTCCGAGATAGAGATAAAGTGGGTTGTCCAAGACCATGGAATAGAAATCGGTGGTAGCGCCACCGATGTCCAGGGCCAGGATGTTGCCGAGACCGGGCTCGTTGCCGTAGCCGTGTGAGAGCAATTGAATGCCCCGGAAACAAGCGCGAGGGGTAGGGATGAAAGGCGCATCCATGTACTCTTCCACCACATCGAAGCCCTTGCCGCGAATGATGATTGTCTGAAATAGCTCGCGGATAGCCTCGTTGACCACTTCGATGCGGAAGTCATTGATCTCTGGCATCACGTTGGCGGTAATACGGTAATCGACATTATTGTCCCGGCAAATGCGCTCGATCTGTGCCCATACATCCCTGTTTCCGGCATAAATAAAGGGTACGCCATAGTCGGTGTAGGCGGCAAGGTGAGCCGCTTCAGCCAGCAGGCGGACGTTGTGTAGCTGTGTTTCGCTATCTCCACCATAGTCGACACCGCCGGTGATCAATACGATCTCGGGGCCATCCTTCAAGAAGATATCGCGAGCTTGCTCCGGCGTCAGTTTACCTTCGTAGGTTCCCACCAACTTGGCGCCGGCTGTCAAAGCAGCCAATTCGGCGGCAAAACCACTCTCCGCCTTGCTCAGAGACACGGTCACCATCTTCAGGCCACCCTTGGCGCTGGAGCAGGGCAGCCGCACCTCGAACTGATCCATGGCCTGGCGCAAGGGTGTCCAATCATAGCTGAGCATGCCATCGTGGCGTTGCACACATTGCTCCAACACCCCCATGCCGTCGGCCAAACCGATACGAATGTCATCTGGGGTGGTGGGCACGTAGGAGAGATGGAAACTGTCGTCGGTGGGATCGAAGATGCCTACTTTGGTGTAGGTGCTGCCAAAATCTGCCACCAACACCTTGCCCTCGATGTGATCGCTGATCCCTACCTCCTGGCGATAACGTTGCACTGCCTCTGCGGTGATGTCGTCATCTTCGGTGTCGGTGTGGATGAAGCTTTCGTCATCGGCGTGGCTGATACTCTTATCGAAATACCAGGGAAAACGAGCACGCACCAGGTCTACCCGCTCGAATTCGCTGCTGACCGCGATGCCGTCCCATTCATAGCAACGACACATGCCATCGACCACATGGGTACGGCAGGCCCCGACCAGCTCGTAGCGGCGGTCGATAACGGTGATGTGGGGTCCCTGGAACAGCCCCACCTGCATGGCCAGATCGAGAGTGTCAGGGCTGATCATGCCGCATTCGCCGCTGGCATAGTTGGCCTCGTCGATGAGATCGAGCAGCATGGTCTCGAAGTGACGGTCTCCGCTATCTTCGCTGGCGGGATGAGCCCATTCCCAGAAGTTTTCTACCGTGATCTGACCTTCATACCCGCCCAACAGAGCCAGATGCAGCAAGTTGTACATGACCCCCTG
>JAJRXO010000613.1 GCA_024276255.1 Chloroflexota bacterium
GGTACACCAAGCGCCACACCAACGTCTATTTGGTGGTGGATACCTCGGGCAGCATGAGGGGCGAGAAGCTGGCCAACGCGCAGGAGGCGCTGCGGGTGTTCATCGAGCAGATCCGGGGCGACCGGGAACGGGTGGGCATGGTCGAGTTTTCCAGCCGGGTGTACAACGTGATGCCCCTGGACGAGCTGGGCAACAACCGGGCCGCGTTGCTGTACGAGATCGACCGGCTGGAAGCCAATGGCGACACGGCCCTGCTGGACGCCATTGACCACGCCCACTCCAAACTGCAGGAATTGGGCGACCGGGAACGCATCAACGCCATCGTGGTCATGACCGACGGCAAAGAGAACAACTCTCGCATCCGGCTGAAGGAGTTGACCCGGAAACTGCAACAGGCAAACGAACGGGGCACGCCGGTGGTGGTGTTCTGCATCGCCTACGGCGATAACGCCGACATGGATACCCTGGAACGGATCGCCGAGGCCAGCGGTGGCCAAGTGCGGCAGGGTGATCTGGCCACCATCCGCGATCTGTACAAGATCCTCTCGACGTATTTCTAATCAGGGAGTGGGACCATGACGATAATAGATGCAACTATGGCCAGAACGATCCCGCTGATCACCGAACCTTTCGTGCGCCAGGGAATGTTCAAAACTCAAAGCGAAGCCCTCCGAGCTGTGGTGCTGCAATACGTACAACGGCAGATTGATGAATTGGAACGGGAAATCGCAAACTTCCGGCAAAAGTATGGGATGGACTTTGAACAATGGACTGAGACACTGAAAGGCAAGGCAACGATAGAAGAAGAAGACGATTGGATGGAATGGGAATCGGTACGAGACGCTCTGGAAAACTGGCGCAAAATCAAGATCGAGTTAGAGCATAGCAATGTATGAGCGCCTTTTGCACTTTCTTCAGAATTCGCCCCTTTTGTCTGAAGTCCGGATCATCGAACTGAGAGTCTATGGCGAGAACCACTTTCGGGTCAAGATCAGAGGCCAGACGAGCCAGGAGGCAACTCTTCAGATTTGGCTCAACCACAATCCAGCGCGTAGTCGCTATGCATACCAACTCTTCGGCAAAACAGGCCCGATTATTCGGTGGGACAACGCACCCCATCACCCTGAGGTGAAAAGCAACTTCCCACACCATTTCCACGATGAGCAAGGGGTCTTGCGCCCGTCTTCGCTGACGGGTGATCCATTGGCGGACATCCCCACAGTGTTGCAAGCTGTGGAGGACTCCATAAGCCACGGAATCGCAGAACTACCGTGAACGAGAGAAGAAGGTTTATGGCCAAAAGCGGACCGGGTGAAAAAATACGGCGACAAGCGATGGGAGCCATATTATCCTACGCCTTTTTCCGTTTCGAAAGCGCAGTGATCATCGCCATGACCATTGTGCTCATCGGGGTGCCCTTTTTGCGCCAACCCTTCCCCTGGTGGCAGTGGTGGTACTGGCTCGTTCTGGGGCTGGTAGCCGAGGCCCTCATCGTGGTGACGACGGTGCTGGACCCGGAGGCGAACCAGCGGGTGGTGAGCGAAATGCTCCGCCAGCGGTTCGACATCCGCAAACTGCGCGACCGCCAGTTGCGCGAACAATTGAAAAAAGCCCTGGAATACCGGGAGCGCATCGTCGCCGAGATCGAGCGAGAAGAGGACGCCGTGTTGGATGATCACCTGCGCGACATGGCCCGCAGCCTGGACGATTGGATCGCCCAGATCTACCGGCTGGCCCGGGGCCTGGATGCCTACGGGCAGGACAGGGTCATCGCTCGCGACATGCAGTCGGTGCCGGCGGCGCTGAAAAGACTGAACGAACGGCTGGCCGCCGAGCGGAA
>JAJRXO010000614.1 GCA_024276255.1 Chloroflexota bacterium
AGTTTACGGGCAATGTGGGTGGCATTGGTGTCGACAATTTCACCCAGCAGGAGTTCGGTGCCGGTGGTAACGATTTCGATTCTCATGATGATTGTGTGTGGGAGGGAGTGCGGTAGAGTTCGAGCACCCAACGGGCGAGTTCGATGGCGGCTCGGGGACGGCCCAACGCCTGGGCCCGCTGGCTTATTCTCTGCAGACGTGAATCGTCGGCCAGTAGTTCGGCAATAAGACGGATCAGGTCTTGAGCGTTTTCAGCATACAGCCCCACGCCCATATCCTGCAAAAAGCGAGCATTGGCTGCTTCCTGACCGGCGCCCAGGCTGAGCAGGGCAATGGCCTTACCCGCAGCCAGGCATTCGGAGATGATGAGTCCGCCGGGCTTGGTGGCGACCAGATCCGAGGCCTGCAAATGCAGCGGCAGGTCATCGACATAACCAAAAACCCGCACATGGGCGGCGTCGGCGGTCTGGCGGCGCACAAAGGCTTCGATGGGGGAATTGCGGCCGCACACGATGTGCCAGCGGATGTGGGCGTAGCGGGCTTCGGTAATGATGTTGATGATCTGCAAGACCTTGGATAGAATGCCCACGTAGGGTCCCGGCCGGCCGCCGCCGGCCAGCAGGGTGACCAGTTTATCTCCTTCCTGCAAGTCCCATTGTTGACGCAGCCGGGCGACCTGAGATGCATCACCAAACTGGGGGCGGATGGGAATGCCCAACACCCGCACCTGCTGCTCGGGGAAGCCGCGGTCGATCAGCTCCCCGCGGGCGGTATAGGTGGGTGCGGCGTAGGCATCGACATGGTTCACCGGCCAGTAGGGGTGCAGGTGGTAGTCAGTGGGCACCGCGATCAGCGTGTAGCGTTCTGCGGCAGGCATGGCGGCCTTGCATTCGGCAGCAATGGCGCAGGGGAAGGCGTGGGTGCCGATGACCACGTGCGGCCGATGTTCTGTGAGCAATTGCTGCACACGTTCGCGTATGGGTTTGAGCTCGTACACGGATTGCGCCAGCTCGGCCAGGCGTTCACTGGACCACAGACGATCGTATACGCCGGGGAAGACGGCCAGCGCCAGGGCTGAGAGCACGTCGGGGATCACATCATCGATGGCCGGTAAGCGGATCAGCACATCTTCCTGGATCACCTCAGCTTCGGGCGCCAGGTTGCCCAGCGCCTCGGCAATGGCGTTAGCCGAGACCCGGTGCCCGGAGCCAATCGATGCATACAGGATGAGGATGCGCATGATTTACATCAAACTGGCCTGGGTAAGCACGTTGCGCAGATGCCGGGCCTGCTGCTTGGCTTCCTCGGCTTCCTGTTTTTCCAGGTCGGCAATGGTACTGTTCAATATTTGCGTGAAGTTGGGCGGCAGGTTGCCCTTGTGGGCTTCGAGGATGGCCTTGGTGCCCTCGGGATAGGGGGCAGACAGGAGATCGAGCAGCAGGCGTATTTCTGAGGGCAGGCTTTCCTCGATCACCCGGTTGATCGTCTGCCATAATTCGCCCAGGCGCTGAATCGCCACGGTGTCGTTGCTGGCCCGCGCCTGTTCCAGGTTGGCTTGCAACACCGCCATCACGACCGAGTTGATGCGGTTGATGTTTTGCCGTACAGCCGCCTCGAGGTCTTCGGCCTGCAAAAGTTGTTGCAGGAAATCGACCACGGCCCTCAACTCACTTTCCTCCTGCTGGCGGATGGTTTCCTGGATGTCGAGGATGGCGGCGCGCTTTTCCGCCAGCGCCTCGGCGGCTTCTCCGCTGCTCTGCTCGATGCGTTCTGTCAGCATGCTGAAGAACTGATAGTCGAGCAGCGGCAGGGCAACGATAGCGATGGCCTGCACCTGGTCGATGTCGCTTTCTTCGATGATCTGCAGGATTTGTTGGCGTGTGGGGCGATCGCCCAGTTTCTCGACTGCTTCCCGCTGGCGCAGGATGCGCTGGCCATCGGGCGTGAGCGGCAGCAGTTTTTCTCGCAGCTCGTCCAGCTGCGAGGCTTCCTCTTCGTCCAGTTCCTGGCTGGCAGCGATGATCTGCGTGAGCATGTTGAAGAATTCGCTGTCGATGTCGGCTTTGTTGTTATTGACGGCGGCTTCAAAGGCGGCTTCGTCTTCCTGCAGGGTGAGGAGCTTTTGCACCAGCTCCATCTTGCGACGGGTGGCGGCGATCATCTCGGGGGTGATACCGTCGAAACCCAGGATGGTCTCGGCCATTTTTTCCTGGGTGAAGAATTCCTTGGGGGTGAGCATATAGCCGCGGCGTTTTTCCGGAGGCAAGGCGTCCATCAATGATCGGGTGAGGTCGCCGATGATCTTTTGCCGCTTGTCTTGGGGGATGTTGATCTGGGGCGGGATAAAAATGCCGAGGAATTCGTTTTCGGCATCATGATAAAGGATGGGGGTGGCGATGGCATTGATCTGCTTGCAACTGGGGCATTGGCTGACGTTGATCTGGCCGGACAGAAATGCCTGTTTGAGCTCAGGCGCACTTTGGGCGTCGATAATGGCGTAAATGGGCACCTGGTAGGAAAAACCGCAGTGCGGACAGGCAAGAGAAGTGACTTGAGGTCGAAACATGGGAGGGTCCTTGATTTGGAAATGTGGATTGAGTATTGAGATTTGGGATGTCTTTAGTACTTTGCTGGTCGGATGTTAGCCCCTTGAGCCAGATATCTTCGTGGGAGCAGGAAGCAAGGAGCAGGGAGCAGGGGGGAAGACGGGAGACGGGAGACAGGAGACGGGAGGCGGGAGAGGGGAGGCGGGAGCAGGGAGCAGGAAGCAGGGAGCAGACGGAAGACGGGAGAGTGCGACGAGGGGGCGTTTTCAGGCCCGGTTTACAGGGTTACCGGTCTTCTGATTTACCGGTTTACCAGTCCACCCATCTCCCGGTCTTGCCTTTTTGGTTCTGGCTTGTCCAGGTCAGGGCTCCCTGAGGAGGAGATCGGGAAGCTGGTTGACGTTCGTGATGGTGGCGTCGGCGCCAGCATCACGCCAGTAGGCGTGTTGTTCAACGGGCGCCACCTGTACAGCATAGATCGAGGCAGTTTGCTGTGCGGCCGGCAGATGTCGATAGGCCAGCACGGTGCGCAGATCGTCGATCATGTCTCCCACCATGAGGGCGCTACGCGCTTGCAACAGGTGCAGCAGCCGGGCCAAAAAGTGGGGGTCGGGCTTGGTGCCCAGCTCGGAGGTGAACACCGCCTCGGGGGCCAGCAGGCCGTTGAAGGAGAGATAGGGGCGGAGAGGCCGCATTTCATTACGGTTGCGCCCTGTGAGTACGCCTACGCGGCGCACGCCGACGGCCTGGAGGCGGTTACCGAGATCGGGATCGGCCAGTGGCTTCTCGGCTTCGGCAAAGCCGGGGCGATGCTGCAATACCGGAGGGCTGTCGTAGATTTCGTGATAACGTTCGGCGCCCCAGTAATAGGCGTTATACCGGTCGCGCAGGATATCGAAGGAGGGCACGGCCTCGCTGACGTACTGCTGGGTCCAGGCCATCCCGCGACCGTCGCTGGCAGCGGCCAGCTGGGGCCAGCTCATCTCTGCGGGAATGCGTTTCTGGGCTCGCGCCACACACAGCACTACCAGCGTCCAGCTCAGGTCCCAGTCGTTGTTAAAGCCGCCCACGCGTTTGAATGCATGGATGTCATCCAGGGTGATGCGCGGATCGGGCAGGCCCAGGCGCTGGCATTCCTGATTGACCAGATATTGAGTGCAACGGTTGAAAGCCGGCGCGGCGTCCCAGAGCACACCGTCGACGTCGAAAATAATAGTGTCGATCATGGGGCAGGTGTTGGTTATCCCTTGTCGGAATGGGGCGCTCAGTAGGCGTTGTGGTCGCCGAAGATGCGGAACAGGGTGCGCACACAGATCTTGATGTCGAGCCACAGGGACCAGTTCTCGATGTACCAGAGATCATATTTGGTGCGCTCCACAATGCTGGTGTCGCCCCGCAGGCCGTTGACCTGCGCCCAACCGGTGATGCCGGCCTTTTCGCGATGGCGGTCCATGTAACGGGGGATGTACTGGCGAAACTGCTCGACATAAACCGGACGTTCCGGGCGGGGGCCCACAAGGCTCATGTCGCCGCGAATGACGTTGATGAACTGGGGTAATTCATCGAATGACAGGCGGCGGATAATGGCGCCCAGGCGGGTTTTACGTGGATCATCGGCCGTGGTCCAGCCGGGCCCGTTGGCTTCGGCATCGGTGCGCATAGAGCGGAATTTCAGCATGGGAAACGGCTTGGCATCCAGGCCCATGCGCTCCTGGATGTAAAAGACGGGTCCGGGTGATTCCAGCTTGATGAGGATCGCCAGCAGGATCATCAGGGGTGAGAGTAAAATCAGGGCCATGCTGCCGACGATGAGATCGAAGACGCGTTTGAGGGAGAGCCGCCAGCCGCGCAGGGCCACATCGCGCACGGTGAGCAGGGGCAGGCCGCCCAGATCGCTGACGCTGACCTCCGAAGCCATGATCTGAAACACATCGGGGAAGACCTTGATGCTGACTTTTTCGCGTTCGCACAGGGAGATGATGTGTACCAGTTGTTGATGCGAAGCCTCGGGCAGGCCAATGACCACCTCGTCGATATCGTGCTGGTCAATGATGCGGGGCAGGTCGGCGATACGGCCCAGGACGGGTATATCGGGCAGGGCGGGCGCGCTGTTGTCGATGCTCACATAGCCCACGACTTCATGGGCAATGCCGCTGGCGCTCTGCAGCTTTTGCACCAGCATGCGGCCCACCTCGCCGCTGCCCACCACCAGCACTCGCTGGCGACCATAGCCGTGCGACTGGATGAAGGTGATCAGTCGGGCCAGCGCCCAGCGGCCCAGGCTGACGAAGATCACCGTCAGCAGCCACACAAAGATGATGAACCCACGCGGGTAACTCAGATCGCCGTAATCAAACTGCTCTTTGAAGAGGAAGACCAGGCTGGCCAGCGAGACGAGCACGGCAATGGTAATGGTGCCGGTCGCCGTGGAGATGGAGTCGATGAAATTGCTGGGGCGACGGCCGTGATAGCGCTTGCGGAAATACGAGGTGAGGATGAGGGCCGCGACATGCAGGAAGAGGAACGGCACATAGCGCAGGAAACGATCGACAGACGTGGGCTCGATGGCTCGCTGCAGGCGATGGGCGGCAAATACAGCCAGGGCTGCTGTGAACATGTCGGACAGCAGTAACGCTATTTGAAAGACGAGGCGTGATTGTCTCATGCCTGATTCGCTCCCGTGATCAGAGTACGGCGTAGCCAGGTGTAGCCCACATCGAGGCTGCCTTTGATGCCAATGCCCAGAAGCATCACCCAGTAAAGCAGAGGGGGGGTGCTGGCCCGGTAGTGCTTGTCGACAAAAATACGCATAGCCTGATAGAACGCAGCGCGCACGCGGGGGTTGCCCCGTGAGGCCGCTCCTTTGTGGTGGATGACCACCACCTGCGGATAATACCAGACCTTCCAGCCGGCCTGTTTGATACGAAAGGCCCAATCCAGGTCCTCGCCATACATGAAGAAGCTTTCGTCCAACAGGCCGACTTTGCGGATGGCCTCGCCGCGTACCATCATGAACGCGCCCACCACCGAATCGACCTCGGTTTCCTGGTCTTCAGGTAAAAAGGTGAGGTTGTATTGGGCGAAACGCTGGCTGCGGGGGAACAGCTTGCTCAGCCCCAGGCCGCGATAAACAAAGGAGGCTGGTGTGGGAAAGGCGCGACGGCAGGCCTTGTCGAGGCTGCCGTCCGGCAGGATAAGGCGGGGCCCGGCTGCGCCCATCTGCGGGTGATCGTCCATCAGGCGCAGCATGGCATGCAGGGCGCCGGGGGGGAGCTCGGTGTCGGGGTTGAGCAAAAGGGCGTAGCGTGGCAAAGGGGCTTCGCTGCCGGGTTCGTAACCATAGCTGCGCAGGCCGATATTGTTGGCATACGCAAAACCACCATTGCGCTCGGCGGCAATGGCCCGTACCTGCGGATACTCCGCTTTGACCATCTCCAGGCTGTTATCCTGGCTGCAATTGTCAACCACTGTGACATGAAAAGAAAAATCACCTTCGCTGGCAAAGACGCTGCGGAGGCAATTGCGAAGGAGGTCCCGTGTGTTGTAACTGACAATGACAATGGCCAGGTCAAGCATGGAGGGTTCGTCTGAAATCGAGATAGTCACGAACAAACATTTTATCATTATCAGGGAAGATCGAGAAAATGAAAAGGGGAGGTGAATGACGACATGGGGGCCGGGCGCTTGCTGACGGCTCACTCGCCGGATTCCGGGGGACTTCATCCCCCGGCGAAGGTACCCACGATAACACTGAGCTGATCCAGGCCATACCCCAAGAAGACCCTGAACATTCCTGCCACTTTTTGGGGACGCACACATGCGCGAATCCATATTGACAATTCAGCCCCCAGGCCTTATAATAGTTATACCCGGTCGTTGACCGGGGCTTTTCATGTCCGCATCTTTCACCGGCGAACAGGCACACGCCGGTTTTTTTGTTTTTTGCCTGCTTTCTCATGTCCCAAGTACGCCCTGATATCCGAAACATCGCCATCATCGCCCATGTCGATCATGGTAAAACCACCCTCGTCGACGGCATGCTGCGCCAGACCCATGTCTTTCGCGCCAATCAGCAGGTTGATGAGCGCATATTCGATTCCAATGATCTGGAACGCGAACGCGGCATTACCATCCTGGCAAAGAACACCGGCGTAGAATACAATGGCGTCACGATCAATATCGTGGACACACCCGGCCACGCTGATTTTGGCGGCGAGGTCGAGCGCATCATGAACATGGTGGATGGCGTGTTGTTGCTGGTGGATGCCGTAGAAGGGCCGATGCCCCAAACCCGTTTCGTATTGCGGAAAGCCTTGGAAAAGGGTCATAAAGCCATCGTGGTGGTGAACAAGGTCGATAGACCGGCTGCCCGGCCCGATGAGGTCGTGAACGAGACCTTTGATCTATTTATCGATCTGGGGGCCAGCGACGACCAGGCCGAGTTCCCTATCATCTATACCATCGCCCTGGAAGGCAAGGCCGGTTATGCGGCTGACAGCATGCAGGAAGATCTCTCACCCCTGTTCGACACCATCCTTAAACATCTACCCCCGCCCGTTGTCGAGCCCGACCGGCCGCCCCGTCTGCTGGTGACCACGCTTGAGCACAGCAGCTATGTGGGCAAGATAGCAGTGGGGCGATTGCAGAGCGGTGTGCTGCGTAAAGGCCAGACAGTCCTGCGCATCCTCTACGATGGCAGCACTATTTCTGGCAAAGTCACTAAGGTGTATACGTTTCGTAACTTGCAGCGCCTGGAGCAGGAAGAGGTCAGAGCGGGCGATATTGTGGCGGTGGCGGGCCTGCCCGACGTG
>JAJRXO010000615.1 GCA_024276255.1 Chloroflexota bacterium
AACATTGCCTTTTCCCTGCTTTACGCGACCTTGCTGGCGAATCGCGTCACCCTGGAATGGGGCATTGAACGTGTGGCTGCCCTGCGCGAACGCCTGCAACACTAAACCTACTTGCCTTAATCTTCCCCGTCTTCTGGAGGTTTTCTCATGATCTACCTTGCTGCTGCTTATGCCGTAATCTGGCTGGCCGTTTTCATCCTTGTTTTCAGTATGCACCGCAAACAAAACCAGTTGCAGGATGAGCTCTCGCTGTTGGAAGAAATGCTGCGTGACGAAGAGTAAATATTTGTAGTGGGCGTGTAATATTTGCCGCTCCTGATGCATCTAAACATCAGGTCACTGTCTGCGCCAGGCCATCGGCAGACCATCATTTCCTTTCAATCGAGGCAAATTACGTCACCATGACTTCTTCCCGCAAGACATTTTTACACGCCCTGGCCCTGGTTCTGGGCTTTACCCTGGTTTTTACCATACTCGGCGCTTCTGTGGGGCTGCTGGGTGGCTACGCCCTCTATAATATCCTGCCCATTGTGGTGCGGGTGGGCGCCATTCTCCTGATCGTCTTCTCGCTCAAGGTTGCTCGCCTTAAGCTTGATTATGTGGGCTGGGCCATCTTGGCCCTGGTGTTGGCCGCCATCACCTATTGGCTGGATCGGTTTCAGTTTAGCAACACGACGCGTTTGCTGAATGCTGCCGTCATTGCCCTCACCGTGCTGGCAGGAGCCAAGTGGGATCGCTTTGTCCTGCTGGTGCTGGCCCTGGTTGTCGGCATACTGAGCTTTATGAGCAGCAGCGCCCTGGGGATGGTCGGCCGCGTGATCGAGACCCTGCTGGTCATCGGCATCGTCTACGGCGGCCATCTCACCGATATCTTTGATCGCGAGATGCGACTGGACATGGGCGGACGCATGGGAGATGTGTCGTATCTGCGTAGCAGCGTGGTGGGCATGATCTTTGCTGCCGGCTGGACTCCCTGCGTGGGCCCCATTCTTTCGGGCATCCTGCTGCTGGCAGCCAGCACCGAAACCGTGGCCCAGGGAGCGATCCTGCTGCTGGCCTATTCGTTCGGCCTGGGTATTCCCTTCCTGGTGGCCGGCGCCCTTTTCTCCCGCCTGACATCGCTGCTGCCGCGTTTCTATCGTTGGATGCCCACCATCAGCATCATCAGCGGGGGCTTGCTCATCCTCATTGCCTTGCTTATCTTCACCGACAGCCTGGCGCAACTCTCCCAGTTTGGCACCTTCCTCAATGTCGAACAGGGGCTGTCTGAATCTTCCGGTTCCCAGATATCGCTTCTGATCGCCTTTATTGCCGGTCTCATTTCCTTTGTGTCACCCTGTGTGCTGCCGTTGGTGCCCGCTTATCTGGGCTATCTCAGCGGCGCTGCCCTGGGCAAGGGCGAACCAGGCGCTCTGGCTACAGAAACAACTCCCGCCTAGCGAGAAGCTCTGATGACAATCCTGTCCTCACCTCCCACGACACCCAATGCCCAGCGCCGGCAGGCCCTGCTGGTGCTCATGCTTGGGCTGCTGCTGGCCGTAGCTGCCATCTACCTGGCCCTTAAGGATTCGAATACGCCAGCGGCCAACGATCTGCTCACTTTTTCATCTGCCCAGGGTTTTCCCCTGGCCTCGCTGCAGGGCATCGACAACAGCAATACCCGCCCCGACGCCGGCCATCCGGCGCCCAACTTCGTCTTTCGCGGTGCCGATGGCAGCACGGTCAGTCTGGCTGATTATCAGGGCCGGCCGGTGGTGCTTAACTTCTGGGCCACCTGGTGCCCTCCCTGTCGCCGGGAAATGCCCGATCTGGTACGCCTGTATGAGGCACATAAAGACG
>JAJRXO010000616.1 GCA_024276255.1 Chloroflexota bacterium
ATAGACGGCAATGGCGGCTGCGGCCATCTGGAATATCTCAGGGAACTGGGGCAGGCCGGGGTCCAGAGCCAGCCCGCGCAGGTTGAGCGAATTGGCGCGGGGTTCATTGGCCAGCACGGCCCGCGCCTGGGCGATCCATTTGTTGACAAGGGCGGCTGTGTGCGCCCCCTCGGGCGTGTTGCTTTCGTCGCGTACAGGCAGGGGGGGCTTGCCCACCATCTGCGGATCGGTTTCCGTGAGTCGGCCGCCCAGCCCTTCCCCGCGAATCACCAGCACAAAACGATGTTCCTTGACCGGCTTGACGAAGATCTCGTAGCCTTCTGCGGCCAGGCTGGTTTCGGCCTGCAGTTTGTTCGTCAGGCGCACGCATTCTTCGGTGGGGATGCGGCCGGCGCGGCGATCGGTGATCAGGCCGTTGGCATCCACCGTGGCAAAGTTGCCGCGGGCTGCCAGATCGTTGGGCCCCAACTCGAAACCTATCCCCAGCGCTTCCAGCACCCCCCGGCCGATGTCGAAGACCACGGGATCGTAGCTGAAGAGGCTGAGATGAGCCGGTCCGGAGCCGGGGGTGATGCCGGGGCGCACGGGAATGCTGCGGCCACTGATGCCGGCGGCTGCCAGATGATCGAGATGGGGGGTGGCCGCGCTTTCCAGTTCGGTGAGACCCTCGGCTGTCAGCGGTAGCCCTCCCAGCCCGTCCATCACCAGAAGGACGATTTTGCTATTGTTTTTTTGCACAAGATTTTTATAGACGGCGTGATCGGTAATCATAGGTTGTCTCCCAAACAAGAGGGGATGGACACCAGTCCATCCCCTGCGATGTTGGTATAGAACGGCAGTTCTGTGAAAGTCTAGAGAATTGCCTTTTCAGTCTTGGGATCGAAGATGTGCATATTGGCCATGTTGACGTTGAACTCGATGTCATCGCCGGGACGAGCGTGGGTGCGGGGATCGACGCGGGCGATGAATGGCTTGCTGCCAGCCAGCCCGTAGACGAAGATCTCGTTGCCCATGAGCTCTGTCACATCGACTTTGGCCTTGAGCAGCGATGGAATCACACCCGGCGGGGTGAATTCAACAGAGTGGACGTCTTCGGGCCGGATGCCAAAGATGATCTGCTGACCTTTGAGTGCCTGCAGTTGGGCGGCCTTGTCGGCTGGCACTTCCAGACGGAAAGAACCACCATCGATGAAGAGTTGCCCGGTATCCTGTTGTTCCACCAGCGTGGCATCGAAGAAGTTCATGCTGGGGCTGCCGATAAAACCGGCCACAAACATATTTTGGGGATGATCGTAGAGTCTTTGGGGAGTATCGACCTGCTGCAGGATGCCGTCTTTGAGCACGGCGATGCGGGTGGCCATGGTCATGGCTTCCACCTGATCGTGGGTGACGTAGATGAAGGTGGTTCCCAGTTGCTGATGCAGGCGGGAGATATTGGCGCGGGTCTCCACGCGCAACTTGGCGTCCAGGTTCGACAGGGGTTCGTCGAAGAGGAACACCTGCGGATTTCGCACAATGGCGCGGCCCACAGCCACACGCTGGCGCTGACCACCGGAGAGGGCCTTGGGTTTGCGGTCAAGCAGGTTGGCGATGCCCAGAAGCTCGGCGGCTTCTTTCACTTTGACGTCGATTTCGGCCTTGGGCATTTTGCGCAGCTTGAGACCAAAAGCCATGTTGTCGTACACGTTCATGTGGGGATACAGGGCGTACGACTGGAACACCATGGCGATGTCGCGATCCTTGGGCGGCACATCATTCACAATGCGATCGCCGATTCTAATCACACCAGAGGTGATCTCTTCCAGACCGGCCAACAAGCGCAGAGACGTTGATTTACCACAACCCGACGGCCCCACAAATACCATGAATTCCTTGTCTGCGATTTCCAGGCTCAGATTGTTCACGGCGACGACGTCGCCCCAGCGTTTTGTGACTTGTTCGTAGGTTACACTGGCCATTACAAAACTCCTTGATGAGTAATGGATGTCTCGCTCGTTAGCAGAACTGTTCGGTCGCACGAACGAGGGCTGGATGCCGGAGTCGAGAGTTACTCACCCCGCGACTGCCGTGGCCTTTGCATCCTCTGCCACCTCGCCAGCGGGCATTACCGCCAAAACCGTCTAACAAGCGACACAGATAAAGTCGATGTAATTGTATTTGCGGGTGAAATCAGGAGCCAACGAAACAGCATCCCCGCAATAATGTCCGTTTCGGGCAACATCGTGTTTTTATCCTGTCAGGCGCCTCCTTGCAGAACTCGTATGAATGGTTGAAGAGAAAAGACAAAGTTGATTATAACAAGGGAGTAATAAAGGAAGCAAATAGCATGGCAACGAGCTCTGGATAGGCGCATTTAATTTGAGACAGCCCCAACGCTGTAAGGGCGATTCATGAATCGCCCTTACTCGGCAGGGTGCGTTTCAAAAACCGAGGACGGATAGTTGCAAGCCGGGCCTTCGGCGCGTTACGGATGCACCGGGTGCTTGTTTTTGCGCTCTCTGCCCCCATGATGCGGGGAGGTTCAACCCCGCCGCTAATCTGAGACAGACCCAACGCTGTAAGGGCGATTCATGAATCGCCCTTACTCGGCAGGAGTGCGTTTCAAAAACCGAGAACGGATAG
>JAJRXO010000047.1 GCA_024276255.1 Chloroflexota bacterium
GAGGAAGGGAATGTGGTTGCGAATCAGTTCATAAGCGGCTGCTGTGCCGCGTCCCAGGCGGGTGTCTGGCCCCACATCGCGGCGACGGAAGTCGATCGCCTGGGCTGCGGCCAGCAACTCAATGCCCAGGATCTGCTCCAGGTTGCGCAGCACGCGTCGCGCCTGCCGGCCGGAGATCGGGCCGTTGGACACATGATCTTCCACATTGGCCGAGGTAGGGATGCTGTCGGCGCTGGCCGGAAAACACAGGGCCTTGTTTTCAGAAGCCAGGGCGGCGGCGGTGTATTGCGTGATCATCAGGCCGGAGTGCAGGCCCCCGTGGGCAGTCAGAAAAGCCGGCAGTAAATTGCCGTTGGCCGCCGGATCGGTGAGCCGATTCAGACGCCGCTCGGAGATATTCCCCAGCTCGGTCATGGAAAGCGCCAGATGATCATAAGCAATGGCCAGGGGCTCGCCATGGAAATTGCCGCCGCTAATCGCCGTGGCAGTGCCATCTTCCTCGAAGAAGATCAGGGGGTTGTCGGTGACGCTGTTGAGCTCGATGTCCACCACCCACCGGGCATAAGCCACGGCATCGGCACAGGCGCCGTGTACCTGGGGAATACAGCGCAGGGTATAGGCGTCCTGGGGATCGCTGCGCAGATCGGTGCGCACAAAACCTGAGCCCTGCAACAGGTTGCGCATGTGGGCGGCAGTGGAGATCTGCCGGGGGTGCGGCCGCACGTCGTGGATGCGGGCATCGTAGGCGGCCACGGTGCCATACAGGGCCTCCAGTGAAAGCGCGCCCGCCACGTCCGCCACATAGGAAGCGTTCTCGGCCTCGTACACGGCCAGGCAGCCCAGGGCGACCATGAACGAGGTGCCATTGGTGAGGGCCAGCCCTTCTTTGGCAGCCAGCTTCACCGGCTGCAGGCCCACCCGGGCCAGAGCCGCTGCGCCGGGCATGATCTCGCCCTGGCATTCGGCCCGGCCTTCGCCGGTCATCACCAGGGCGATGTGGGCCAGCGGGGCCAGATCCCCGCTGGCGCCCAGCGATCCCTGACGCGGCACCAGAGGATGCACGCCCCGCTCGACCATATCAAGCAGCAGGCGCAGTGTGCCCACGCGAATGCCGGAATGACCTGATGCCAGGGTGTTGGCGCGAATGAGCATCATGGCCCGCACGATCTCGGTATCGAGGGGACGGCCCATACCGGCGCTGTGCGATCGCACGATGTTTTGTTGTAACTGTTCAATATCCTCGCGGCTGATGATCTTGTTTTTGAAGGCGCCGAAGCCGGTGGTAATGCCATAGACCACGCGCTGCTCCTCCACGATCTGGGCCACGGCCTGACTGGCGCGTTCGACCGCCTGTACGGCCGCCGGTGTCAGTTGCAGGCGTATGCTACCAGGCGGGGCATAGGCGACATGCAGAACCTGTTCGATGGTGAGGGAATGACCGTCAATCTGAATGGTGTTCATGAAGAGATAGTTCCAGGGTAAAATGAAATGCGAAAGAGCATCGGTGGGGCCAGCCTCAGGCAGATGCTAACGATGAGAGAATGACAGCGGGATCGTCGGTGTGAATGATATCGACTCCGGCAGCGGCAAGTTTCCGGGCCTGCTGCGAATCGTTGACCGTCCAGGTATGGACACGCCAATGGTGATGATGGGCGCGGCGCACAAAGGGGGATGTGACGACGTTGTACTGGGGATGCAGGGCGTCGACCTCGATCAGATAGCGCCACCAGCCATGACGCACATACCAGGGCAAAAACGGCGCCCAGATCAGGCCCAGCGTGATGCGGGGCTCCAGGCGATGCACGGCCCTTAGCAGCAGGGGATTGAAGGAAGAGATCATGGCCCTGTCCCACAGCGCCATGCGGCGAAAGAAATCCACGGCCAGCTGTTCGATGCCGTTGAGCCGCGGGGTATCGTTGATCAATTCAAAATTCAGCAACAAATGATCGCCCACGTCTTCCACCACCTCTTCCGGCGTGGGCATGCGCTCTCCGCAATATCGATCATCAAACCAACATCCAACGTCCAGCGCCCGTAGATCAGCAAAGTTCCAGGCATCCACCCGCCCCTGTTCCCCGGTCGTGCGCTCGAGGGTGCGATCATGATGGATGATCAGATGACCATCAACCGTGCGTTGCACATCGAGTTCGATGCCATGCGCGCCCACATCGGCAGCCAGCCTGAAAGCAGACAGTGTGTTTTCAGGTGCGTGAGCCGAGGCTCCGCGGTGACCAAAAATGAGCAGGTGAGGTGGAAATATCATGCAGACAACATCGTCCTTTGCGTTTGGTGTTCGTATAGGGAGCGAGAATGGAGCACAGATGGGGCCAGCGCCGCCGGGTTCCCATCTGCCCCAGCCGGGTATTGGGGCAATGATAGCCGTTTCGGGCCATCGTGGCAAGAGTCGCAGCCCCTGTGTACGGCATCATCGGCTGAAGTCGGGCTTGCGGCGCATGCACTTGCCAGACTCATCGTGATTTGATAGGCTTGACCCATCCAACCCATTTTCGCTTGCAAACGAGGCGTTGTAATGCACATAGTTGCCATGATCATGGCGGGCGGCGAGGGCTCACGGCTGACCGTGCTCTCGGAAGAGCGCGCCAAACCGTCGGTGCCCTTCGCCGGCAAGTACCGCATCATTGATTTTACGCTGTCCAATTGCGTAAATTCCGACATCTACGATGTGGCGATCCTCACGCAGTATCGTCCTCATTCACTGAATGAACATATCGGCATTGGCAAGCCCTGGGATCTGGATCGCATGCGGGGCGGCGTGCAGTTGTTACAGCCCTATCAGGCGCGGGGGAAACAGGGCTGGTACCTGGGAACGGCCGATGCCGTGTACCAGAACTTGAACTTCCTCCTCGATCACGATGCGGATCGCGTCATTATCCTGTCGGGCGATCATATCTACAAGATGGACTATCGCCCCATGCTGGCTTTCCATGAGGAAAAAGGCGCCGATCTGACGGTGGCGGTACGGAATGTGCCCCTGGAAGAGACGGATCGCTTCGGCATTATGACGGTGAATAAAAATCAGCGTGTGATCGAGTTTACGGAAAAGCCACCGCAGCGCGACAAGGGGACCCTGGCCAGCATGGGCATTTATATCTTCAATGTCGATAAACTGATCGAACGCCTTGAGGAAGGCCACGCCCGCGCCGCAAACCTTGATTTCGGCAAGCATGTAATCCCGGCCATGATCGGAAAAGATAAGGTCTATGCCTATGAATTCAGCGGCTACTGGGTGGATGTAGGAACTGTCGACGCGTACTGGCGTACATCGCTGGCCCTTTGCGGCGAAGACAGTCCCCTGGATCTATGGGATACCCGCTTTCTGGTGCGCACCCGCAGCCAGGAGCGCCCGCCGGTGAAGATCAGCGCCTATGGCCGCAGCCAGAATTCGCTGGTGAGCAATGGCTGCACCATTCATGGGCAGGTGATTCATTCAGTGCTGTCGCCGGGCGTCTATGTGGCGGCGGGTGCGGTGGTGCGGGAGGCTGTGGTGATGAATGATACCTGGATTGGTTCCGGCGCCATTATCGACCGGGCGATCATCGACAAGAACGTGGTGGTGGGGCCCAGCGCCCAGGTGGGCTTCGGCGACGATCTGCGCCCCAACGCGGAAATGCCCGATAA
>JAJRXO010000617.1 GCA_024276255.1 Chloroflexota bacterium
AGACTCAAGCAGTCCTGGACCTAAACTCTGATGGATGTGGTAAGCTTCATTAACGACGATTCGAGCTATATCATTCTCATGCATTGCGTTCTTTGCGCCCTTGGCGCTCTTTGCGAGAGAGTTCTCTTCAGCGAACCGGATTGAACTTCATCAGGCGGGCGTTGTCGGCATCGACGACCCAGAGCATGTCACTGTCGTCGACGAATACGCCGTTGGGCCAGGCAAAATCAGTGAGACCCTTACCGTATTGACCCAGCACGGCGCGGGGGGTGCCATCGGGATTCCACACCAGGATGCGCCAACCCGAGGGATCGGAGGTATAGATGGTGCCAGTAGAATCGACGGCGATGTAAGGCTTGGAGAAGATGCCTTCGTCACCCCAGCCGGGCACGGGCCAGGCCTGCAAGAATACGCCGTTGCGGTCGAACTTCTGAATGCGTTCATTCCAGGTGTCGGCCACGTAGATATTGTCGTTGGCATCGACGGCCACACCCACAGGCTCATCGAAGAGGCCGTTGTCGAGACCGGCGCCGCCAAACTGCGAGATCGCAGTGCCCTCGGCGTCGAAGATCTGAATGCGTTTGTTGCCCGTGTCGGCTACGAGCAGGCGGCCCTGGTGGTCGAAGGTGAGGTCGCGGGGTCCCCAGAATACACCGAGCTGGCCCAGCTGGCCATCGGTAGAGGCAAAGCCCCCCCAGCTCTTGATGAACGTGCCATCCGGGGTGAATATCTGAATGCGATGATTCCAGGTATCGGAAACATAAACCCGGCCATCGGGGCCGACGGCAACGCCCCAGGGCTCGTTGAACTGGCCCTGCGCCTCGCCAAAGCCGCCCCAATCAAAGGCATAGCTGCCGTCAGGATTGAAGACGACGATACGATGATTGCCGGTGTCGGCCACATAGATGCGGCCGTCGGGGGCGATGGTCATATCGCGGGGCTGTTGTAACTGGCCGGGACCAGGCCCCATAGCGCCGCCTATGGTCTGCACGGCAGCCTCCAAACGGTATTTGTTTTCGAAAGGATCGGCCTGCGCCTCGACCACGGCCGCAGGCGCCGCGCCCAGGCTCCATACCTGAGCGGCAATATCCTTGCGCACAAACATCAGGAAATGATCGGCGGGGTCCCAATCGGCCAGAGGCTGATCGTAGCGGCGATAGAGGATGATATTCCACAAGCGGCCGCGGGTGTCGCGATCTGACAGCCATTTGAAGAGTAGCTTCGTGCCCTTGAGCACGGTACCATCAGGCTGGGGCACGCCATCGATCAGCTGCTTGTAGGTTTCTTTGGGCCACCAGATCTGGCGATAGGGAATGCGATAGTAGTTGTTGCCCAGATAAGGCTTGACTTTCTCCTCATTCTCGGTGCCAATGAGCACGACAGGGGCGTCTTTCAGGACTTCCCGCGATGGCCAGCCGCCGAAGAACTTCTTGTTGGGGAAATTTCGGAAATACCATTCGAAAGGCCAGGTAGTCTGATCGTCATAAGCAAAGGCCAGCTGCCCCTCTCCCACGGTGGCACGGGAGATGTCTTCCAGCTCATGCACCACCAGTTTGATATCGGGTGTGGCATGGGCGTAGACCAGCGGCTCTACGGCCAGATCGTAATTCACAAAGTTGGCCATGAACATGGTACGCAACGAAAACAGGCTGAGGACGCCAAAAAGCCCGAAAAGCACCATCCGTCGCGCCTGTGGCCAGCCCAAACCCCGTCCTTTTTGAAACAACACCCAGCCCAGGCCGACAAGCAATAGCAAATCAGCAATCCAGGCGGTGGTGTCGCTGAGCGCATCAAGGGAGGAGCCGCGGAAAGGACGCAGCAGGGTGAAGGCACGGAATGCCAGCAGCCACAGGGGGACCCCCACCAGCAACCACATCCCACCCTGCTTCAGGGCCGAACGCCAGTCGACGGCGGCGATCTTGCGGGCCAGATACCAGCCGCCGAGGATGGCCATGGGCACAGCGAAATGGGTGGTCAGCCAGGGCATCTTTTCACCGGCCCAGGTGTACGCGCCCCAGGTG
>JAJRXO010000618.1 GCA_024276255.1 Chloroflexota bacterium
AATCGAAGAGGCACTTGCTTCTTTGCAGGGGCTGATGCAAAACTCGCCGCAATTCAACCCCAGCTATCCCGGCCGCTGGTTGGCGCAACAACTTCTTGCCGGTGACGAGTCCCTGGCTGATGTCCTCAACGATCTCCCCGACGCCGCAACCATCAAGGCGCAGGCCGCCAAGCTGCGGCAACAGCTGTCGGCGCAATTCGGTGATGATCTCGACACCATCATGACCGATCGTCGCTATACCTGGATCCATGCCCTGGTGCAAAACGTGCTGCACACCCGCCATCCCTATCGCGTTAGCCTCACCGATCGCCTTGATAGAGTGGCCACCCATCCCGTAGCTGGATTGTTTTTGTTCTTCGGTTTGATGTGGATGGTCTTCAAGCTATCAACCGATGTGGCCACACCCTATGTGGATTGGATCAATGGGTTGTTCAGTGGGCCGCTGACGTGGGCGCTTCTCCTGCTCATGCAGCTGTTGCGTCTGGATGGCACCTGGGTGGCGAGTTTGATCACGGATGGCCTGATGGCGGGTATCGGCGGCGTGCTCGTTTTCATCCCTGTGCTCATGTTCCTTTATCTGGGGCTGGCCGTGCTGGAAGACAGCGGCTACATGGCCCGTGCTGCCTTTGTGATGGATCGACATATGCGGCGCCTGGGCCTGCACGGCAAAAGTTTTGTGCCTCTGGTACTGGGCTTTGGTTGCAATGTACCGGCTGTCTATGCCACGCGCACCCTGGAAAACGAGAAAGATCGCAAGCTCACCGGCCTGCTAATCCCCTTTATGAGCTGCGGCGCCCGCTTGCCTGTGTATGTACTCATTGCCAATATCTTCTTCCCGCGCTATCGCAGCCTGGTGATCTTGTCGATGTACATGCTAGGCATTGTCTTCGCCGTGCTTGTCGGCCTGGTGCTGCGCAAGACGATATTCAAGCGCAAAGCAGAAGCCGGACTGCTCATGGAATTGCCCCCTTACCGCCTGCCAACGCTGCGCAATGTATGGCGCGAGATGTGGCTGCGCACACACAGCTTCCTGAAAGGGGCGGCTCGCATCATCGTCGTCGTCAGCATACTCATCTGGTTCCTGATGGCGCTGCCCACCCAACCGGACACACGTTTCGCGCAAACGCCAATTGAAGAAAGCGCCTTTGCCGTGCTCGCCAATCGCCTGACCCCGGCTTTTCGGCCCCTGGGCTTCGGTAACTGGCAGAGCGTCAGCGCCCTGCTCAGTGGCCTAGTCGCCAAAGAAGTTATCATCAGCACCACAGCCCAGGTCTATCATCTGCCAACCGGCCCGGAAAGCAATCAAGCATCTTCCATGATGGAACTTGCCCGCAGCACCGTGGTTCAATTCTGGCAGGCAACCGTCAACACACTGCTGGCCATACCGGGCATGATCGGCTTTGGCGGCCCTGATTCCGTTGCCGACAGCGGCCCAGCAGGCCTGTCCGCGGCAGTCCGTGAGAATTTCGAACGCAGCAGTCAGGGGCATGCTACCCTGGCCGGACTGGCCTTTATGGTATTTATTTTGTTGTACACCCCCTGCGCGGCCACCATCGCCGCCCAGCGCCAGGAATTCGGCGGACGCTGGGCCATGAGCAGTGTGACTTTGCAACTTTCTGTGGCCTGGCTGGCCGCCTGGCTGGTTTTTCAGGGCGGACGCTGGTTTGCATAGCCAGGAGTATTCCATGTTGCAAGCTATTTTACACGCCATTGAACAGGCTCCGGAACCGGTCAGCCTGCAAACGTTGAGCGCTCAATTGGCCATTGAGCCCCAGGCTTTGCAGGGCATGCTTGAATATCTGATCCACAAAGGTCGTCTGCAAATTATTGTGGCCGATATTGAGGATGAACAAGGTTGTACTTGCGGTATCAGTTCAGGCGGTGGTTGTCCCGGCCCGGCCAGATGTCCTTTTGTTTACCAACTTCCACGGGCGTTCAAAGTACGTCCCGTTCAATCAACATAATCCCTACCAACAGGAGTATTTCCCATATCATGTTACCAGCATATCTTCTTGCTCTCCGCGAAGGCATCGAAGCAGCCCTCGTCATCGGTATTCTCTTTGGCGCCCTGCGCAAACTCAATCGAACCGAACTGAAATCAGTCATCTGGAAAGGCGTGATCAGCGCCGTAATCGTCAGCATTGCAGCTGCGATCGTACTATATGCTATAGGTCTCAGTTTTCAGGGTGCGGGGGAGAATATCTTTGAAGGCACCACCATGTTGCTGGCGGCAGGCATCCTCACGTGGATGATCTTCTGGATGGGGAGACAGGCCCGGCACTTGCAGCATACAATCGAAACAGATGTGCATCAGGCCATAAGCCAACAAGCCACGTGGCCATTGTTTTTACTAGCCTTTGTGACAGTGGCACGCGAAGGCGCTGAACTGGCACTGTTCCTCACTGCCACCACATTCACCAGTGGCGCCCAGTTGACGATGATCGGCGCCTTACTGGGACTGGGCACGGCTATTGTGCTGGGCTGGACCCTGTTCACCACCACCGTCCATCTCGACCTGCGTCGTTTTTTCCAGGTCACGGGCATCCTGCTGCTGTTCTTCGCCGCCGGCCTCGTCGCTCATGGAGTACACGAATTCAACGAAGTAGGATGGATACCCTCTGTTATCGAGCATGTTTGGGATATCAACCC
>JAJRXO010000048.1 GCA_024276255.1 Chloroflexota bacterium
CGTATTGCGTATCTCTGGTAAACTAAACTATGCGCATAATCCTGGCAAGTCCCGAGGCCAAAGTCTGGTCTTCACGTAAACATATCCCCCTCGGTTTAGGCTATCTGGCCGCGGTCCTGCGCGAAGCAGGCCATGATGTCATCATCTACGACGCGGCCATCGAAGACGAGCCCGTCACCTGGTACATCGACAAGGCCGCGGCCGAGGGCAAGCCCTATACCTTCATCGGCATCACGGCCACCACCCCCCTGATCAATGACGCCTGGGAAATGGCGGCAACAGCCAAGCAACGCGGCCTGATCACCATCCTTGGCGGCCCCCACCTCACCATCATGCCCGGCGAATCCCTGGGCCCCGAGCATCCGTATGTCGATTACACCTTCCGGGGCGAGGCCGAGCATGGTATCGTGGAATTTGCCGACGCCCTGACAAAGGGCGAAAAACCCGAGGACCGTGACATCCCCGGCCTTAATTACCGGCGGGACGGCGAGGTTTTTATATCGCCTATCTCGCCCATCATCGAGGATCTCGACAGCCTGCCCTTCCCGGCCCACGATCTCTTCAAGATCGATCGCTACACCAATCTACAACCCCTCACCGACGGACTGGACCCCCACGCCCGCAGCTTCACCATTCTCACCAGCCGCGGCTGTCCTTACCAGTGCACATTCTGCTCCAAGCCGGTCACCGGCAATACCTGGCGCGGGCGCAGCGTGGAAAATGTGGTCGAAGAATGGCGCTGGCTGGTGGAAGACCTGCACGCCACCGAGATCGGCGTCACCGATGATATCTGGAATCTGAAATTGCCGCGGGCCAAGGAGCTCTGCCGCCAACTGATTGCCCGGGGCCTGAACAATGTGCCCTGGATCACCGTGCACGGTATGAAGGTCAATCACGCCGATCCGGAGCTCTTTCATCTCATGAAAGCAGCAGGCGCCAAACGCGTGGGCTTCGGCGTGGAAAATGGCGATCCCTGGATGCTGCGCAATGTCATTCGCAAGGGCCAGACCCTGGACCAGGTGCGCAATGCTTTCCGCTGGGCCAAGGCAGCCGGATTGCAAACCATGGGCTTCTTCATCTTTGGCATGCCTCGCGACACGGAAGAGAGCATGGAGAAAACGATTCGCCTGGCGCTGGAGTTGGATCCTGATCTGGCCAACTTCATGCTGGCTGCGCCCTTCCCCGGCACCAAGATGTGGGATATGATCGAGGAGGAGGGCAATGTATTTGCCGACGAATGGCGTGATCTGGCCATCCACGACGCCAAGGCCCGCTTCACCATCAACGACGACAGCTACGATCCCGATCTGGTGCTGAAAAAATGGCGTCAGGCTTATCGCCGCTTTTATCTCTATCGCCCCAAACGCGTGTGGGAAAAAGTATCGAAGAAGAGCTTCTGGCTGGATCTGCCGGGAACTTTCGGCAATGCCTATCGTTTCTTTGTGGGCAATGATAAGCAGACCGCCGATGTCCGGGAAGCCACTCGCACGGCGCTGAACTGAGCCATGTCCCTGCTCACACTTGCCCCCAAGCTACCTGCTTATTGGGCATTTCGCCGCTTTGGCTGGCCGCGACTGATGCCGTTTTCGGTGGTGATCTCCATCAGCTATCGCTGCAACAGCAAATGTCGCACCTGCGATGTGTGGCGCAAGCCCAACGACGATATGAGCGTGGCAGAATGGGATCAGGTCTTCAGCAAGCTGGGACCCGCAGTAGAATATCTGACCTTCACCGGCGGCGAGCCCTTTTTACGCAAAGACCTGGACGAAATGGTGATCTCGGGCTATCAGCACTGCCGACCGGCCTATATCACCATCCCCACCAATGGTCTGCTCACGCAGCGCATTCTCACAGCGGTGGATCGAATCTGCACAGAATGTGCTTCCGCCAATGTGGGCATCAACCTGTCGCTGGATGGCGTGGGCGAGGAACACGATGATATCCGCGGGGTGCCGGGCAACTGGCAGAAGGCCATGGCCACCTGGCAGGGGCTGAAGGGGCTGAAAGAAAAACATGCCAACCTCGTCACCACCGTGCATACCGTGGTCAGTCGTTTCAATGCCCATCGCTTCCGCGAGATCTACGAGGGTCTGCAGTTCCTGCAACCTGACAGCTATATCACCGAGGTGGCCGAAGAGCGTGTGGAGCTGGACACGGTAGGATGGGGCATCACCCCTGATCCCGAAGTCTATGCCCCCATCGCTGATTTTCTCAGCGAACACGCCCGCAGGGCCCATGCCACCGGCTTTGCCCGCTTTACCCAGGGCTTTCGCGCCCAGTATTATCAGCTGGCCAAGCGCACCCTGTTCGAACGCACACAGGTGATCGATTGTTATGCCGGCTGGGCCAGCGCCCAGATCGCGCCCAACGGCGACGTGTGGACCTGCTGCATTCGCGCCGAGCCGGTGGGCAATCTGCGGCAGACCAGCTACGACATCCGCCCCATCTGGTTCAGCCCCGAGATGCAGGCCATGCGCCGCAGCATCGCCAACAAAGAATGCGCCTGTCCCATGGCCAACGCCACCTACACCAACATGCTGCTCCATCCGCCCACCGTGGCC
>JAJRXO010000619.1 GCA_024276255.1 Chloroflexota bacterium
CCTCCTCAACATCTCCCGCAACGGACGCGGAGGGTTCAGCCTTGACCCGAATTCTCGTATCTGGGGGCGGAACCGGCGGTCACGTGTATCCCATACTGGCCGTCGTCAAAGCCCTCGCCGCAAAGGCGCCACCAGCTACGCCCGCAATCGCCGCTGATGCGCCCCATATCAAATACGCAGGCACTATCAATGGTATCGAAGCCCACCTGGCCGCTGCCGCCGGTCTGGCATTCGTGCCCATCCACGCCGGTCCGATGCGCATCCGCAACCCATTCAAGCTGCTGCGCAATGGATTGTTTCTATTGCGCGGGGCCTACGAGTCCCGTCGGCTCATGCAACACTGGCAGCCACACGTGCTCTTCGTCACCGGCGGCTATGTCTGCGCCCCGGTGGTGTGGGCAGCCCATCGATATGACATCCCCATTCTCATCTACCTCCCCGACATCCTCCCCGGCCTGGCCGTGCAGCGTCTGGCCCGCTATGCCACTCAGGTTGCTGTCAGCTTCCCGGAAGTGGCAGCGCACTTCCCCGGCAAGGCCGTCGTCACCGGCTATCCGGTACGACCAGAACTCCTCCAGCCCACCCCCAAACCTGACGCGGCCCGCCAGCACTTTGATCTGCAGCCCCACCGCCCCACCATCGTCGTTTTCGGCGGTTCGCGGGGGGCCCGCTCCATCAACATGGCCACCGCGGCCATGTTGCCCGCCCTGTTGCAACATGCCCAGATCATTCACATCACCGGCACATTCGATTGGCCCCGGGCCAAACGACGGGCCGCCGATCTCCCCTTCCAGCTACGCCCCTATTACCGAGCCTTTCCCTATCTCCATGACGATCTGCACATAGCATTCAAGGCTGCGGATCTGGCCATTGCCCGCGCTGGCGCCGCCACCCTGGGCGAGCTGCCCGCCGTGGGCCTGCCTGCCATCCTGGTACCGCTGCCCATTTCCGGCGGCCATCAGATCCCCAACGCCCGTTATCTGGCCGATCGCGGGGCCGCCGTCATTGTGGCCGATGCCGACATGCCAGAACAACTGCTCCCCACCGTCCTCGATCTCCTGGAGGATTCCCCCCGACTCCGGGCCATGCGCCAGGCCAGCAAAGCCCTGGCAAGGCCCCAGGCCGCAACGACCCTGGCCAACACCCTGCTCACCCTGGCAACCGCCTCCCATGGACCTGCAACCACTTAGCGTCGGCGACAGCGAACGCACCATCCTCTTCTTCGTCTTGCTGGGTATTTTTGCCTATCAGGGCTTTCGGCGCGGGCTCATGGCCGAGACGGCAAAGCTGGTGCTGATCGGCATTGGCTATGCCCTGAACCAGCCCACACTCGCTGGCAATGTCGCCATCCGCATCATCAACACCGCCTACGCAGTCGTGCATGGCATGCTTGGCGGCGCCCGCGCGGCGGGCGGCGTCAATGCCGCGGTGCAGACACAGCTGATCAAACCCGAAAACAGCAGCATTGCCCTCTTTCTGATGTTCCTGATTGTCATCGGCCTGGGCTATGCGGTCAGCGCCCGTTTACAACGCGCCAACCCCCTTGCCGGCATGGTGGTGGGCCTCCTCAATGGTTTCTTGCTCAGCTATCTCTTCCTGCCGGCCCTGCCCGATCAGGTGCCCGTCAACCTGCCTGGCAGCAGCGATGCAGTCAGCGGCCTCACTCAGAGCCCCGCCGGGCTGGGGCTGACCGGGGTGCAGGTGCTGCTGGCGCCGTTTTATCTGCTCTACCAACAGGTCGACACCTGGATCGTTCCTATTACTATCGTCCTCATCGTTCTCATTGCCATGCGCAATATCAAGAGCTAACCCATCATGGGACCACTTGAGATCCTCTGGGCCTGCATCATCGTTTTCTTCGTATTCTTTGCCCTGGTACGCGGTTATGCCCAGGAACTGGGCGTCACCACCCTCATCTTTGCGGCCCTGTTCATCATCACCCAGTTTGGCGAAAAGTACGTACCGGCCATCCTGGTGCTCATCGTGCAACGGACCGGTTCAGCTGCGCTTTCGCCACGCACCCAGGAACACATCCTCAGTATTTTCTTCAGCCTCTTCTTTATCATCGTCGTATTTGCCAGCTATGCCGGTGAAACCTTCACGCTCAAAGGTCGCAGCAAGACCAGCGGCCCCGCAGCCCTCGTTCTTAACATCCTCGTAGGCCTGCTCAACGGCTACCTGGTGGCGGGCACACTATGGTACTTCCAGGATGTGTATGAATATCCTGTCGTCGACCTGCACCTGTTACAACTGCCCCTGTCCGATTTCGCCGAAACCGCGGCCAATTTCCTGCCACCTTACGTGGTTCCTCCCCTTTTCTGGGCAGGTATGGTCATGCTGCTGCTCCTCTTCCGCGTCAAAGACTGATCCCTCATGCTCGCTATTCACCCCACTGAAGCACCCCCCCTTATGACCTCTGATCCCTGGCATTCACTCTTCGCCCTCCCCGCTGCACAACGATATGATCATCGCTTCCATCTGGTAGGAATCGGCGGTACCGGCCTGGGGCCCATTGCTGATGTGCTGTTGCAGCTCGGCTTTCAGATCAGCGGCAGCGATCAGCAGGAAAACGCCACCACGCAACGCCTGTCCAGACAGGGGGCACGGATCCATACGGGTCACGATGCCCGGCATCTGCTTTCGGCCACGGCTCCTCATCTCCCTGATGTGGTATTGCGTTCATCGGCCATACCCGACGGGAACTCCGAAGTGATATTCGCTCACGAGCACAACATCCCGGTGGTCAACCGCAATGCTTTTTTGGGGCCGCTCACAGCGCAGCGACGCGTCATCGCCGTGGCCGGCACCCATGGCAAGACCACCACCACCGGCATGATCGCCCACATTCTCACGCAGACCGGACATGATGCCGGTTACATTATCGGCAGCGATGTGCCCGGGCTGGGCGCAGGTCATGCCGGCCGGGAAGCCACCTTTGTCATCGAAGCCGACGAGTATGATTATGCGTTTTTGGGCCTCTCACCCCACACCATCGTCCTCACCAGCCTCGACTGGGATCATCCCGATTGCTTCCCCACCCCGGCCGATTACCAACAGGCATTTCAGCACTTCGTGCAGAACCTGCAAGCGCAGGGGCATCTGATCGCCTGTCGTGACGATGCCGACATCCGGCAGATGCTGCAAGGATCTACCTTCCGTTTCCAGGTGCACTGGTACGGTACGCACGCCGATCCTGCCTGGCGCATCCACAACATCGATATCGGCCCCGAGCATACCCGCTATGAGTTGCAGGGTCCGCAGGGACAATCAGTGCCCATCCAGTTACAGATCCCCGGCTTACACAACATCCTCAACAGCAGTGCTGCCCTGATCGCCGCCAATCTGCACGGCATTGATCTGGCCGCGGCCGCCACGGCCCTGCGGAGCTATGTGGGCGCCAGTCGCCGTTTCGAGATCAAAGGCACAGTCAACGACATCATTATCATCGACGACTACGCCCATCATCCCAGCGAGATCCGCACCACACTCAATGCCACCCGCGCCCGTTATCCCGACCGCGATATCTGGGCCGTATACCAGCCGCACACCTATAGCCGTACCAAAGCCCTGCTGGACCAGTACGCCCACGCATTCACTGCAGCCGATTACTTGCTGGTGACCGATATCTACGCTGCCCGCGAAGCCTATGACGACAGCATCAGCGCCGCCCAGGTAGCCGCAGTCAGCCGCCACCCCCAGGCCCGGGCCGCTGGCGATCTGGCCCAGGTGGAAGAGTATCTCCGCCAGCACGTGCAGCCGCACAGCGTCATCATCCTGCTCAGCGCCGGTTCAGCCACCTTGCTGGGCCCTCGCCTGTTACACAGCCTGCAACCCGATCTCCCCTGACCATCCTCATGAGCTCCCGTCTTCGTCTTTCACCCGCATTGCAACAAGCCCTGGCCGCCCTGGGCCGCAACGGCCTGCAGGAAAACGCCTCCCTGGCCCCGTACAGCAGTTTTCAAATCGGAGGCCCGGCCACATGGCTGCTCACGATCAGCCGGCTGTCACATCTGCTGGCCGCCCTGAACCTGTTGCATAGCCACCACATCCCCTTCTTTGTGCTGGGGGGCGGCTCCAATGTGTTGATCAGCGATGCCGGTATCGACGCTGTGGTCATCCTCAATCAGTGCCGCCACGTGCTGTGGCCCGAAGGCGACCACGCTGTGATCACCGCGGCCAGCGGCGTTGCCCTGGCCGGATTGGCTCGGGATAGTATGCAGCATGGACTCACGGGCCTGGCCTGGGCTGTGAGCATTCCCGGCACCGTGGGCGGGGCCGTGGTCGGCAATGCTGGCGCCCACGATGGCTGTATGGCCGATCATGTGCTGTACGCCACCGTCTGGCAGCAGGGCCGCATCC
>JAJRXO010000620.1 GCA_024276255.1 Chloroflexota bacterium
GAGCCAAATCGAAGAAATAGACGCCGGGTACAACCTCCTCAGCCCGCGAAGGGGTGTAACGATCGATGTATTCTGCCCAGGTGGGGTTGCAGCGTTGCAGCCGCAATCCGGCATCGAAAATAGCGATGCCCATCGGCATGTGGTCGAAGAGTATCTCGGAGAGGAAGTCGGTTGCCAGGTCCATGGGACTGTCTGGGAAGGGATGGGGCCAGAGGGACGGAAAACTCGATAACCGCGGCTGAATTGTACCCCATCTTGCAATTTATGGGAACAAAGCATTACCGCCCGTTTGCGTCCCGGAAACATGGTAAAAGAGACAAATCCCTGTCCATCCTGAATCGTCCGCATCCAGAAAGTGGCTGACTTCCCGTCATCGATGCGGCACCGTCGATTATTCGGGTTCGATCCATGCTCTTGAAACACATTTCAAAAGCGGGTCGGCTGTTCGGGCTGATTGCTGGCGCAGCGCGGTTCGGCATTTTGCCGCCTGTCGGTTTATAATCTAGTCATGAAGCGACTGATCTCCGGCAGCATATTCCTGCTGGTCTGGTTACTGGCTGCCTGCACCACACCGACCGCAACGCCAGAACCCACGCCGGCGCCTACGGCCGCGGCGACTGCCACCCCCCTCAGCCCGGCCACGCCGGCGCCGGTCACACTCACGGTGTGGCTGCCCGACTGGATGCTATTGGATGATCCCGAAGCGGCGCAGTTGCTGCAAAATGCCATTCAAAGCTATGGCATCGATCAGAATATCGATATTCACATCGTCGTCAAGCCCGAACGAGGACCGGCCGGCTTGCTCGACGCTCTCAGAAAAACCTATCCCGTGGCCCCGGCCGTGCTGCCCGACCTGATCATCTTGCCCTTTGACGATGCCATGCTGGCAGCGCAGGAAAACCTCTTGCAGCCACTTAACGATCTGATCACCGAAGACCTGATGGGTGATCTGTATCCTTTTGCCAACAATATACTGGCCAGCGGTGAGAGCTGGTATGCCCTGCCCTTTGCTGCAGATTTTGACCACCTGGCGTTTCAGCCATCGGCGCTATCCGATATTCCCCTCAGCTGGTCAACCATCCTTGAATCCAATGCCCGCTACGCCTTTCCCGCCGGCGGCCCCGACAGCACCCTGCCTGACGCTGTACTCATTCATTACTTAAGCGCCAGCGGCGGCAGCACCATCCGCCCTGATGCCGAAGCACTGCGCACCTTGCTGACCTTCTACGATAGGTTGCGCCAGCAGGATTTGTTGCCGCCTGACGCGGTGCAGGCTGCCAGCGCCGCTGACACCTGGGCGCTCGCCTTGCAGGGAAAGGCCGATCTGGCGCATACACGGGCGTCGTTATGGTTGCGTGATCGCGCACAGGCAACCATTTTACGTTTTGGGCCCATTCCCACAGCCGACAGTCAGCCTCGCACCATTGCCCATGGCTGGGCTTTTGCCGTCGTTACGGCTGATCCGGTGCGTAAAACATCGGCCGGTCAATTCATCGCCTCGCTGATGGCTCCCGATACCCTTGCCGCGTGGACGTTGGCCGCCCGTCGTTTGCCCCCCCGGCGATCGGCTCTGGCCCTGTGGCCGGGAGATGAATACACTTTATTTGTGGGTGACAGCCTGGAGCGGGCTATTCCGGCGACGGCCCTCGACGTCTCCCCCGAATTCGCCAGCGCCGTACATCGCGCCATCAACGATGTTCTGTCCGGTAAAGCCTCCATTGACGATGCAGTGAAAGCTGCCAGCGCTTCCTGGCAACCCTAAACCCCTTCTCAAAGCTCTGATTGTCTTTGCCATGACATCTCGCATCCGCCTTTTCATCATAATCAGCCTGATCCTGCTGCTCGCAGCCTGCGGTAAAAGCGAATCTACCCCGGAAGCGGCTGCTGCCCTGCCTGCGACTTTCACGCCTACCCCTGTCATCCAGCTGAATCCCACGGCCAACCCGTCGCCGACCGTCTCTCGGCCCACGCCAACTCCTGTCCCCCCTACCGCCACTCCGGTCCCTCCCACCTTCACCCCCACAACCCTGCCGCCCAGCCCCACGCCCACCTCTGTTCCTCCCCGGCTCAGCATTGCCGAAGAATTGGTGAACCTGCGAGAAGGACCGTCGGTGTTCTTCCCCATTGCCCAACAGGCCAGCCAGGATGATGTTTTCGACATCGTCGCTCGCAGCGATGATGATCCCATGTGGTTTGAGGTCTGTTGTGTGGGTGATGCCCGGGCCTGGGTGCGAAGCGATCTCGTACAGACCAATGTCGCTGCCGAGACCATCGCCCTGGCTACCGATATTCCCACCCCACCGCCGACCCCCACGCCAGCGCCGGTGGTGGCGCGGGCTGCCCCTGCTTCGGCCCCAGCCCCCCAGGCGGCAGCCGATTTCGTGGCCCCGCCGCCCCCACCTCCGGCGACCTCTGCCCCTGCCGTGAATCCCTACACCGGCCTGCCTGGTGGTAATCTCAATCGAAGACCGGTTTTCGTGTGCATCAACAACACCGCCATTGCCCGACCTTATCAATATGGTCTCAGTCAGGCCGATGTCGTCTACGAATACATCATGGAGGGGCGTTATGTGACCCGCTACACAGCTCTGTTCTGGAGCCAGCAGGCGCCACAGATCGGCCCCATTCGCTCGGCCCGCCTGATCAACGTCCAGCTACCGGCCCTTTATCAGGCGGCGTTGCTGTGCTCGGGTGCCAGCGACGAGGTGCGCTATACC
>JAJRXO010000049.1 GCA_024276255.1 Chloroflexota bacterium
CCCCATCACGCAAACGATCGGCATGAGTCGTCGGCATCCACACGACAAGTGTGGTACTGATAATTGCCACCGTAATCACACTTTTCCAGAAGCTGAATCGACACGCGTGTTACCACGCAAAAGCACTCGGCAGCGAACCGCTGCCAGGGAATCGCCGAATCGATGGGGGAAAGTGCACAATGGGGGACATGATGGCCCCTTACAGAAGGGCCGAACTGGGGGGGAGGGGGATTGTCAGAAAACGAATTGAAGAAGGGGGCAATGTCGGCAAATAACCGGGACAATGCACCTCAGCCCACTTCTCACCCATGCATCGGGACGTTGCGAGAGAGCGATGCAAGAAGAATGGACAGGAATTGTAACATGCGCCCAAAAAGCGTGCAACAGACCCTTTAAGGGGGGTGTGAAAGAACTTGTGTCCCATCTCAGGCAATCGTATAATCAAAACCAACTTCCTCATCCCAGCCATCCAGCAACCAGGGGTTTCACCATGACAGAACGAATCGGATTCATCGGTATTGGCATTATGGGGCACGGCATGGCCCATAACATCCTCAATGCAGGCTTTCCCCTCAGCGTGTGGAATCGCACGCCCGGCAAAACCGATTCCCTGCGCCAGGCCGGTGCACGCGAAGCCGGTTCACCGGCCGAGCTGGCGGCAGAGAGCGACATCATCTTTATCTGCGTCAGCGACACGGCCGATGTGGAAGCCGTGCTCTTCGGCGATCAGGGCGTCAGCGCCGGCGCCCGCCCCGGCAGCCTCGTCATCGATTGCAGCACCATCAGCCCTTCCGCCACCCGCCAATTCGCCAGCCGTCTGGCTACCCGGGGCGTAGCCATGCTCGACGCCCCCATCAGCGGGGGCAGCGAAGGAGCCGCCCGTGGCACCCTCTCGATCATGGTGGGCGGCGAAAGCGCCGACTTTGAACGCGCCCTGCCCGTATTGCAGGCAGTAGGCAAACAGATCACCCATGTCGGCCCCAGCGGCGCCGGACAGACCGTGAAACTGATGAATCAGATCCTCGTGGTGGGCCATGCCCTGGCCATGAGCGAAGCCTTCATGTTCGCCCAGGCCAGCGGCGTCGATCTCGCCAAAGCGCTCGAGGCCGTACGCGCCGGCGCTGCCGGCAGCTGGATGCTCAGCTTTCGTGGGCCGCAGATACTGCGTCGTGACTGGCGCCCTGGCTTCACCATTGATCTACAGCAAAAAGACCTGCGGTTGGTGCTGGAGGCCGCCGACGACATCGGGGCCCCCCTGCCCGGCGTATCCATCATCTTCCAGATGTATCGCACCCTACAGGCGCAGGGCCTGGGAGGTGAGGGCAACCATGCCCTGATCAAGGCCTTCGAGCATCTGGCGGGCTATCAGATTCAACCTATCGCCGACTGAGCTCATGTTTGGCGCTCCCCTCCACTTTCGCTAGAATCAACCCATGATTCGACTCACCGTGCTGCTTCTTCTCATCGCGGGCATTGCCATGGCTGAATGGGCCCTACGCCGCCGGGCGCGCCACCGCCGCCGTGACTGGAACACCCCATTCCTCTCCCCTCCCGACGCCAATGCGTTTCGCATCGTCGTCCTGGGCGATTCCATCGCCTACGGTTACGGCCTGGAACCGCATCAGGCATGGCCTGCTCTACTGGCTCAAAAACTGCAACAGACCTATCCCCAAACCAGGTGGCAGGTAATCAACGCCAGCGTGGCCGGGCACACAGTAGCCGATGCCTACATCCGTTATAATGAACATGTGCTGGCCTATCAGCCCCATCTCCTGTTGATCGCCTTTGGCATCAACGACTGCCGACGTGTGCGACGCATGAATGACACCCGTCGCATGAAGATCTTCGCCCGGCACGAGCAGCACTGGTGGGGGCGCAGTTATCTGCTGCGGGGATTGTTAAACCGCCTGCGGCCCATCGCCCGCGCCACCGTCGTCAATGAGACGGCCCTCGCCCCCGAACCGCGCATCCCCCTGCCCCGATTCACCCAGATACTGGGCTGGCTGGCACAACAAAGCCGTCGCCACGGCGCCCAACCGGCGTTACTTACCCTGCCTCCCATCCGGCCGCATCCCCACATTTACCACGCTCACGAATTCGCGCACTGGCAGGAATACAGCGCCGCCATTCGCCAGGTTGCCCGCTCACAGGGCGTACCGGTCATCGAGCTCAGCCACGAATTCCCCAGCGCACAGGCCTGGCTGGCAGATGGCGTCCATCTTTCTCAGCAGGGTCAGCAACTGATTGCCGATCGCATCTGGGCTGCCCTGCAGCGGCCCCCGCTGGCCGCGGTTCTCCGCATTCCCACACAGGCTTCCAATGCCGAAATGGCCCCCTCGCTGGATTGAAATCAGCGATAAAGATGTGCTCGCCGCCATCGCTCACGTGCCGCGCCATCGCTTTGTGCCCGAAGCACAGCGCCAACACGCCTACGAAGATCGCCCCCTGCCCATCGGTCATGGCCAGACCATCTCCCAGCCGTTCATCGTCGCCCTCATGACCCAGCTCCTGGAACTGGATTCACAGGCCAGGGTATTGGAGATCGGTACCGGCTGCGGCTATCAGACCGCCATCCTCGCCGAACTGGCCGCCGAGGTCTACACCATCGAACGCATTCCTGAACTCTCCCAACGCGCCTCACGCATACTCAGCGAACTCGGCTACGATAACGTGCATTTCCGCGTGGGCGATGGCTGGCAGGGCTGGCCCCAGGCAGCCCCCTTCGACGGCATCATCGTCACGGCTGCTGCGCCCATCTGGCCGCCGCAACTGCTGGAGCAACTGGCCGATGGTGGGCGCATTGTCCTGCCCATCGGCCCCGCCGGTGGCGATCAGATCCTGTGGCAGGGCATCAAAACCGGATCCCAATTGATCAGAAACCGCATCGGCCCCGTACGCTTTGTTCCCCTCATCAGCGATGCCGATGATCACCCCTTCGACATAGAGTACGACGACCTCATCTGACCCACCCGACACGACAAACCATGAAACGCATCCTCATCATCGGCCATAAAGGCCAGCTCGGTCATATCCTCATGTCGATACCGTCTCCGTATCAACGCATCGGCATCGACCTGCCCGAACACGACATCACCGACCCCCAGGACATCATTCCCACTATCCAGCAACTACGCCCCGACGCCGTCATCAATCCCGCCGCCTTCACCAATGTCGATGCGGCCGAAGCCGACCCGGACGTGGCCTATCAGGTCAATGCACATGGCGCCGGTCATGTGGCCCGCGCCTGCCACCAACTGCACATCCCCCTGATCCACATCTCCACCAATGAAGTCTTCGACGGTAGCGCCCGGCAGCCCTACGATGAATGGGATCAACCGCACGCGCTCAGCACCTATGCCCGCTCCAAACTGGCCGGCGAACAGGCTGTGCGCTTTTATCATGATGATGTGCGCATCGTACGCATCGCCTGGCTGTTTGCGCCCGGTGGCAATAACTTCCCCGGCAAAATCGTGGCCGCCGCCCGCAAATATGGCGCCCTGCGCGTGGTCGATGATGAATTCGGCAACCCCACCTACGCCCCGGATCTGGCTGCGGCCCTGATGCGCCTGTTTGAACTCGAAGCGCCTCCCGGCATCTATCACATCACCAATTCCGGTACGTGCAGCCGTTACGAATTCGCCGTTTCCGTGCTGAAATACATGGGCATGGCCGACATTCCGGTCACGCCCATTCCCCACACGGCCTGGCAGCGCCCCAGCCAACCGCCCCTACGGGCCATCCTGGCCAATCGCGCTGCAGCCAGGCTCGGCATCCAGCTACGAGCCTGGCAGGAGGCGGTAGCCGACTGGGCGCAGCAACAACAGCGTATCAAATCATAACCCCCGGGCCGCGGCCCAAGAGCAGAAACGCTGAGAAGTCAGGCCTGTATCCCGGCGGACATTTGTGACAGGGCAACAGCAACTCTTGCTCAGGAGGATGGCAAACGCCTAAAAATCACCTCCCAGATCACCATCTCCCGCCACTTCCGGCATGGCCTTTTCAATCTCCTCGGGTGATTGCCCGGCTTCCAGACGATCCACGATCTCATTCAGTTCCGGATCATCCATCTCCTCTCCCAATTCGGCGCTCATCTGCCGCATCATGCGCGCCAATGCTCGCGGGTCCTCCTCCTCGAGGCCGGCCATCAGCGCCGGATCGGCCAGCGACTCCAGCCGCGACTCTTCTGAGCGCAACATCGCTACCCGTGACATCACCCGCCGCAGGCGTCGGCCGCCGCAACGCGGGCATGTCGGTTCCTGGTGCTCGGCCTGATGAATCGTGCGATAAAAGACGCTCACCCTGCGTCGACAATCCGGACAGACGTACTCATAGATCGGCATAACAAACCTCCATGATGCGTGATAAAATCGGCGCATGCATACTTCTCGAATCCTTCAGCCGCAGATGGCCCGGAAGCTTCCGTGCAGTCGCAATAAATGAATGACTATGCGCATTCCTGATTTCTTTGCGTTCTCAGCGGCCCTGGCGAGAGCATTTCCTGGTTCCGATCAGCTCGGCGCAGGCCGATCTTCCGGGAAACCGATGAGAATCTGCAGCAAAACAAAAACGCCAGTATCCCGTAGTATAGCAGAAAAGAGCGTCTCTGTTTAAGATCCGCATCCGCTTCTCCACCCCTCCGCAGGCACCTCCATGAAATCCGACCCGATCCATTCTTCCCAGGGATCCCATTTCGGCATTCCCGACCAACCCCGACCGATTGTGATGATCATCTCCGGCCCCTCCGGCGTGGGCAAGGATTCCGCCATCGATGCTCTGGAAACGCTGGGCGTGCAGTTTCATCGCGTGGTCACCGCCACCACGCGCCCCCCGCGGCGAAATGAAGTCGATGGCCGGGACTACCATTTTGTCACCCTGGAGCGTTTTGCCCAGATGATCGAGCAGGACGAGCTGCTGGAATATGCGACCGTGTATGGCGATTACAAGGGCGTGCCCAAATCAGAGATCCTGGAACCCCTGAAACGCGGGGAAGATGTCATTATGCGCGTGGACGTGCAGGGTGCAGCCACCATGGTCGAGAGACTACCCGGCGCCATCACCGTGTTCCTGACCACTGCCACCGAGGAAGAGCTGGTGCAGCGTCTACGCGATCGCAAAACCGATTCCCGCGATCAAATCGCCATCCGTGTGGCCCATGCCCGCAAAGAGCTGGAAGAGCTACCCCGCTTTAAATATTTCGTGGTGAATCGACACGAAAAACTGCAGCAGACAGCCAAGATCCTGTGGGCGATCATGACTGCAGAAAAGGCGCGCACCGATTATAAGCGTGTGCAGGTGCGATGAACCAATCCCCGCGCTACGCCGAAGTGGTCGTACTGACGACGATTGATCGTCGTCCCACCCGGCTACAGGCCGATCAGGGACCAATCACTTTGCTGGATTTCACTCCCGCCAGCCAGACCTTCACGTATGGAATTCCTGCAAAACGTCGGGGCTGGTA
>JAJRXO010000621.1 GCA_024276255.1 Chloroflexota bacterium
CCTGGGTGCGCAGGATCTCCAGGGGAAAGTCATCGACATCGATGTACTCCCATAGTTTCTCCAGGATGGGCCAGGTGACTGCCACGCTGTACATGGGCGGCGCCACGATGCCTGATTTCCGTTCGTCGTCGAAATAATGGGGATTATCATCGTCGACCGCCGCCGCGTAGTTCATGGTGTGGCGCCAATCGATAACGGTACGATATTCTCTGAGCGAGACGCCGACAAATTTCGAGCTAATTTCCATGATGGTGCTGTATAGTCTCCCGGGCAAGATGTCTGGTGCGCAGAAAGACGGATTCCACACTAAAGCGTGTCAGTATTTCCTCATGATTATGTACAACAGAAAACATTTCAAGTCAAATCGCCTTTTTCGTTAATAGAACGCTGATAACGCAGATCGAAGGGATGACGCTGAGAAACCATAAATTTCTGCGTAAAACTGCGTGTGTCAGCGCCATCTGCGTCCCATTTTCATCCTTTATCTGAATTCCGGATAGCTCAGGGAGGATGGCGGGCAGGCGGTCTGGATAGCCGTCTGACGGTGCTCCAGATTTTTCAACGTCTCCTGGCAACGACAGTGTGCCGGATCACGGATACGTCCAGGGTGCAGCTTGCTTTGAGCCGGATCCGTGATCCGGCAGCCCGGCAAATGCTGTTTTCGAATCAGGCAGGATCAGAACACCACTGCGGGGTTACGCGAACAGACAGCACCGATCTGACGACGCGCGTGCTGTCTGTTCGTTGTGGGGAGTGCAGAGCCTGGCGGAAGGGGGATTCTGGAGTCGGGGTTTAGTCGAGCTGCCCGTAAAGATGTCGTCTCAACAGGTAGAGGGTCGTTATGTTGATCAGGATCACGACAACGGCAATGATCATCGCCAGGCGACGGACATCGTTTTCATGCAGTCGGTTGTTGGCGACTTCGTAGGCCTTCTCCGCCGAGGCAATGGCATCATCTGCCAGCTGCGATACCAGGGGCAGCTTGGTTGTGTGCACGGTGGCCCGGGCCGAGATCAGGCTTGTACGCGCCTGGGCCAGCTGATTCTCGGCGTCCGACACGATCATGCCGCGGGAAGCTGCTTCCTGGATGGTTTCTTCGGCCATTCGGTAGGCTGTGTCTGCCGCGATGATGGCGTCGCGAATCGCCCGCACCTGAACCATGATCATCGAGCCTTCGTGATGGCAGGTATCGCAACGACGGTCGTCCGGATCGGAGAAGCGTGCCTTGTTCATGCGAAAAGTTTTTTCATCCACATGACAGGTCGTGCAATCTCTTTCCGGCAGCACCTCATGGGTAAACAGGGTCTCGTCGGGTTTGACCACATCGTGCGTGCCATGGCATGTCCAGCACTTGGGCGCATTGTCGCCAATGCGGGAATGCAGGCTTTCCTTGTAGTACGCTTCGGTCGCCGAGTGACACTTCCCGCAAACATCAGCGACTTCCTCGCTATCAGGAGGCTGGGCAGCGTGCGATCCATGACAGGAGGTACAGCTGGGTGCTCGTACATCCTGGTTTTCCAGCAGGGCCTGACCGTGGACACTCGTTTTATACACATCGAACTGGTTGACGGGGATGTCATAGCTCTTCATGTATTCGGCGTCGGCGTGGCAGCTGGCGCACAGTTCAGGCACGTTCAGGGGATAGACTGCGGACGTGGGATCGGAAGCCTTCTTGACATCGTGTGTGCTATGACAGTCTGTGCAAACTGCCACCTTCGTATCATTCAGGTTCTGTAATCGTGTGCCGTGAACACTCTCGATATACTTGACATACTGATCCGTGGGGAGATTGTACTGCCGCATCTGCTCGACATCGGAATGACAGCTGCCACATACCTTGGGAATATCAGACCGGTTCGGCACGCCGATGAAGCCGGCAGCCGGATCCATGGAGAGATTCATTTCATTCGTGCGGGCGTCACCGCCGTGGCATTCCACACATCCCACTTCTGCATTACCATGGACGCTGTCTTGCCATTCTTCCGAAATCTCTGTGTGCTTGTCTCCCAGCAGGATATGGCATTCGGCACAGGAATTCTGGCCTTCGCTGGGGGGATGTTCGATGCGCGGCGGCAGGGCGTCGGGCGCGATCCCCGCCCAGGGGCTCGGCGCTTCGGTCTCCGGCCCCGCCTCGTGGCAGTCCTGGCAGACATCATTCGTGTAATCTGCATGGTCTGGAGGATTTGCCGCCGCATCGCCAAAGCCTGATGCGTGACAGATGAGACAGTTTGAGCGGCCCACCAGTGTATGGGGAATGGGCGGCGCGGGTGGTTGGTCCTGGGGATCCTCAGTCTGAGCATGTGCCAATCCGACCCCAGTGTATGACGTGAGTATGATGAATATCGCACCTGTGAGGACAGATACGATACCTCTTTTCCATAAAGAGTATGTTTTCATAAGATACACCTCGATCTACGGTCACTCAGCTGAGCCAACCCCAGATAGTAAAGCCAATCAGTCCCACCAACGTGAGCAGGGTGATGGCCATGGAGAAAAGACGTTTGCGCGGGGAGATGGCTTTGTTTCGATCCAGATAGGGCAGGAAGAAGAGTATTGGCAAAGCCAGCAAGGGGGCCATGATGCCCAGTGTGCGCGGCACCAGCTTGAGAAGCTGGTAGAGTGACAGGAAATACCATTCCGGTTTGATGTGGGGAGGCGTTTCCAGGGGATTGGCTTTCTCCTCCAATCCTACCGGGAAGACCGAGGCGAGGACGATGAGCAGGGCAAGAATGGCGTACCAGGCAATCACTTCGCTGACCACATAATGCGGGAAGAACGGCAAAGTCTTGTGTTGCTTCCTGAACTCGCGTTCGTCGATATCTGTTGAGGGCCTATCCGGATCTGCCAGACCCTGCTGATGGATCAGCACCAGATGGATTCCCAGGATCGCTGCCAGGCTGACTGGCAGGAATATGGTGTGCAGGCCGAAAAAGCGACTCAATGTGGCGCTGGTCACATCAGCCCCACCACGCAGGAACAGCAGGAGCTGCTCACCGATGATGGGTATGGCGCCGGCGCTTTCACTGCCGACCACCGTCGCCCAATAGGCGCGCTGATCCCAGGGCAGCAGATATCCTGTAAATCCAAAGGCCATGGTCACGAGCAGGAGGATCACGCCGGCGTTCCACGTCACCTCACGGGGGCGCTTGTATGCTCCCTGTATAAACACCCGCAGCAGGTGAAGAATACAGAAGATAATCATAAAATTAGCGCCCCAGGCGTGGATACTGCGAATGAGCCATCCGAATTGCACGGTGCTGGTAATACGCAAGACGCTATCATAAGCCGCGTCTGGCGTGGGCTGATAATAGAGCACCAGCAGGCTGCCGGTAATCACCTGGACGATAAAGAGA
>JAJRXO010000622.1 GCA_024276255.1 Chloroflexota bacterium
CATGGATTCAATCACGCTACACTGGTCGGTCTGGGATCAATTCCACCGGTGAGCGTGTGGGGGCCAGCGACGGCAGTGGAAATTGTGCCTGCTGGTTGCAAGTTGGGGTATAATGGGCGCCATTGCCCCCAGGGCATCCCCTTTCATTCATCATGCTCCATTCTCTCCCAAAACAGCATCATGGCAATTGAAACCATTATCAAATCCCCGCATAAAACTGTGATCATTGGCCCCGACCATCCCTTTGTCATTATCGGTGAGCGCATCAACCCCACCGGCCGTAAAAAACTGGCTGCGGCCATGCAGCAGGGCGACTTCAGCCAGGTCCGCGCCGATGCTGTCGCCCAGGTGGCAGCCGGCGCCCAAATCCTGGACGTCAACGCCGGCCTCGGCGTCGCCAATCCCCACGAAATCGAACCCCAGGTGATTACCGAGGCCATCAGGATCGTGCAGGAGGTCGTGGACGTGCCCATTTGCATCGATTCATCGGTGGTGCCGGCCCTGGCCGCAGGGCTGAAGGCCGCCTGGGGCAAACCCATTGTCAACTCTGTTACGGGCGAGGAAGATCGACTGGAGGCCGTGTTGCCTCTGGTGGCGGAACGAGGCGCGGCGGTGATCGCCGTGTGCAACGATGAGCGCGGTATCTCCCATGACCCGATGGTGCGCTTCGAGGTTGCCCGCAAGATCGTGGAGCGAGCGGAAGCCTACGGCATTCCCCGCGCGGATGTGCTCATCGATCCGCTGGCCCTGCCCATCGGAGCGGTAGGCACTGCCGGGGCCACCTTGTTACAGCTCGTAGGTATGATCCGGGACGAATTGGGCTGTAACACCACATGTGGCGCCAGCAATATCTCGTTTGGCCTACCCAATCGCCGGGCGCTGAATGCGCATTTCCTGAGCATGGCTATCGCTGTGGGCATGCCCTGCGCCATCACCAATCCTCTGATCCCCGAAGTGATTACGGCCATCCGCGCCGCCGACGCCCTCATTGGCCATGATGAAAACTGCGCCGCCTGGATACGTCATCAAAGGCAACTGGAACAGATCGCCAGCGGCGGCCAACCCACCGCAGGCGGGGGGAATCGCCCCCGACGCCGGCGCCATCGCCGCTAAGCAGGTTCCTGCGCCCTCCCCGCTGACAATCGGGGAGGGCCGATTTTAATCAGTAATGTTGATGTCGAGTGGATTCGAGCGGGACAATACCTTGTTATGGGGGCCCATCACCTGGGCTGTCAGGTTGTGCAGCCCGGCGGGCAATCCCGGCACATTAAAGGACCAGGCGCCGGCGCTATCGCTGGTGGTCTGGCCGAGCCATATTTCGCCGTCGTAGATCTGCAGGGTGGTGCCAGGGTCGGCAACGCCCGTGATGGTGAAGGATTGCCGGGTGCGATAGCTGGCCACCCTGATGTGGATCTGGGGCTGCTGCTGAACGGGCGCAGCGATAATGAATGATAGAGGATCTGAGGTAGCCACCGGCCTGTCCGGATCAGCCAGGCTACGGGCCCGCAGATGATGTTCGCCGGGGAACAGGGCATAGGGCAGGGTGTAGCTCCAATTGCCCTCCGCATCGGCTGTGGTGGCCCCCAGAAAACGATCCTCATCGTAAATCTGAATGAGATAACCGGGATCGGCGATGCCGGTTACGCGAGGTGGGGCATCCATGCTGAACACAGCGCCGGGCTGAGGATAGGTGAAGACAGGAACGGTACCTGCTTTCCGGGTTAACAGTTGCGCCAGAAGCAGGGTGAGGGCAATCAGAACCAGGATCGCAGCCAGTTTCCAGCGGTCAAATGGCTTGTACCAGAACGGCGGTTGCGTACGCGGTGTCATGATACCCCCTACGACTGCACTCGGGCCTGAGCCTGAGCAATCCAGGCGCCATAATCGGGTTGGCGCCAGGCCGGAGCCTGGATGATGGCGCCCAGGGTGGCAGCATCGCTGGCAGCAAGGGCGGCAAAACTATCGATACCGGCATCCTGCAAACGAGTGGCATAAGCAGGACCGATGCCATCTAGCTCTGTCAGGTCATCGCCGGTAGAGATCGGTGCCGGAGCATCGGCCAGTTCCCGCGCCTGCTGAATCCAGGCACTGTAGTCCACCTTGCGCCATTCCGGAGCCTGCACGATGGCCTGCAGTGCATCGGGGGTAGTGTCGGCCAGCTGCCGAAAGCTGTTGATACCGGCCTCGCCGAGGATGGCCGCAAAACGGGCGCCAATGCCCTTGATGCGGGTGAGATCGTCTATAACGACGGGACGGGACGGAGGCGTGGCATCGGTGTCCAGGCCGGGCAAAGGGGGCTGGGGGCTATCAGGCGGTGAGATAGAGGCTGGCGCTGGAGCGAGGTCCGGCTGCGGCGGCGTTGCCGTCACCGGAGGCGGTGGTGCTGCGGCTGGGACGGAGGGTGATGCTTTCTGCTCGGTATTGGTGGCCTGCTGCATGGACTCCAGGTGCGCCTGTGCGGCCGTCAGCTCAGCATTTTGCACATGCATCTTGTCACGCAATCTTTGCAACTCAAACTGCGTAGCCATACGCTGCCGACGCCAATACCACAGCTCAATCAGCCATTCTACAATGAAACCCAGCAGGAAACCGATGAGCAAAAGCAGCCACGGATTCACATTCGACATGATCAGCACTCCAGTTAACGGGGGGAAGAGGGGAACAAACACTGGGGAAGTGTTCGATGTATGCGGTTATGCAATGCAACACACGATTAGTGTAATGGTTGTGTTACATTCTGTCAACCGACTTATTTTGGCGCCGGTGCGTCCCAGATTTTATGCGAAAGCGTTGCCATCCGCCATGTGAGGAGCCATTTGCCGGAGAACGCCCAGCGATGAATCGCAGGGCTTCGAAACTGCGCCGGGTGAACCCGGCCTGAATCACTGAAATCGGGCGCTGGCGCCGCGGACGAACTACAATATTAAACTCTATTGACATTATCCTCAATTAAGTCTATAATAATTGCAATAATCTTTTACTTCACTTTAACTTTTTCCGTCATGCATCAGGTTATTGGCCAATGCCCCGTCTGCGCCAACGAACTCATCGTCACCCGCCTGAGCTGCCCTGCCTGCGGCAGTACGTTGGAGGGCCGATTTCAGTTAGGTCCGTGGCATCGCCTCAGTGCAGAGCAGTTACATCTGCTGGAGCTGTTTCTACAAAACCAGGGGAAGATCACCTGGGTGGCCGCGGAAATGGCGCTCAGCTATCCCACGGTGCGCAGTCGCATGCAGGAGATACTGCAGGTGCTGGGACTGCAAACACGCGCCCATTCTCCCGACGAACTGCGGAAGCAATTACGTCAACAACGCCAGCATATTCTGGATGAACTGGCTGCGGGTCGCATTACCGCCCAGACAGCGGCCGAGTTATTGCAACAATTAGGAGACAATGAATCATGATGCGCGTATTGGGTCAGCAGATCGCTACGCCGCACTCAGGATTACGGCGCCTTGATGTGCGCCGGGACATGAGCGCCATCGCCGAATTGATTTCCGATGCCTTTGCTGCCGAGCTGGACGCCCAGGGCCGGCGCTCTTTACGCGAACTGCGCTCGCTGGCCCGTCTGGGGCCGTTGCTCTATCTGCTGGTGCCGGCCAGCGGCGAACTGGGCAGTTTTTTTCGGGGCTTCGTATGGGAGGATGAAGGACGCATTGTGGGCAATGTGACGCTGCACGAGGTAGCGATGGGACGCCGGTTATGGATGATCTCCAATGTCGCCGTGGCGCAGAGCCATCGTGGCCGGGGCATTGCCCGTCGCCTGATGGAGGCAGCGGAAGCCCGCATCACTGAACTGGGTGGCGAATGGATCGTGTTGCAGGTGCGAGCCGACAACGCCAGGGCTCGTACACTATATGAACACATGCAATATCAACCCCTGTACAGTGAAACCCATCTACGTTGCTACCCTGAGGCCAGGGCGCCGTCTCTGCCCCTGCCGCAAGACGCCTCGCTCAATCCCCTGCCCTACACGCCACTTACCGCCCTGCACACACTACTACAAGAAAGCCAGCCTGAGGATGTCCGCTGGTGGCAGCAGCGCAGCGCCCAACGCTTTCGCCTGTCGCATGACACCGGCCTCGCCCTCAAGATCAAACAGATGCTGGGCTGGTCGCACCGTCGGCGGTGGGGCGTATTCCGCAGCAGTCAGCTGCTGGGCGTACTTGAGGTGCACGTAGCGCCGTCTACGGGCCATCGCATCGACATTCTTCTGCAGCCCGACCTGCGCCCAGCCTGGACCCGCCCTCTGCTTGCCTACGGCCTGCAACAACTTCAATCCTTCGGCCCCCAGATCACCACAGCCCAGCTATACGACTATCAACCCCTGGCCATCCGTTCGCTACAAGACTTCGGCTTTCGCGTTGTGCGAGAGCTGATCACCATGCGCAAATCACTCACTCAATCCTGAAGGAGTCCTCCATGATCGATCCCCGTGTGCGGCAAATCGCAGATGTCATCATCAACTACTCCATTGGCCTGCAGCCTGGAGAAAAAATCATGCTCAGCAGCCCTGTCGACGGCGCCCCTCTGCTCAAGGAGCTCTATCGCGCTGCCCTACGTGCCGGCGGCCTGGTCACCACCCATGTCAGTCTGCCTGGTTTGGAAAAGATATTCTTTGATGAAGCCAACGACGAACAGCTGGAATGGCTTTCGCCCCAGATGCGCGTGCTGCTGGAAGAGTTCGATGCCTATGTCAGCCTGTGGGCGGATTCCAACACCAAAGAAGGCACCCATTATGATCTGCAAAAGCGATCTCGGCGCGGCAAAGCCATGGCCCCCTTCCAAACGAAATTCATGCAAAAAATCAGCACCGGCGAACTGCGCTGGTGCGGCACCCTCTTTCCCACCCCAGCCCATGCGCAGGATGCCGAAATGGCCACCGAAGATTACGAGAACTTTGTCTTCAACGCCTGTCTGCCCGACCGGGACGATCCCATCGGCTTTTGGCAGGGCATGGAAGCCCGCCAGGAACGCCTGATCGCCATTCTGGATCAGGCGGAGACGATCCGCCTGGTGGCCGAAGACACCGACATCACCGTCAGGGTGGGAGGCCGCAAATGGATCAATGCCTGCGGGCACAAGAACTTCCCCGATGGCGAGGTATTCACCGGTCCCATTGAAGACGCGACCCAGGGCCATGTGCGATTCACCTACCCCGCCGTGTATCAGGGCGTTGAGGTGGAAGATGTACAGCTGTGGTTTGAGGACGGGAAG
>JAJRXO010000623.1 GCA_024276255.1 Chloroflexota bacterium
AGCCTGGTATGGATGCTGCCCGCCACCCTGGGGCCGGGCGCGGCCGGGATCATACTCGACAATTACAATCCCAATCTGCTCTGGTACCTGGGCGGCGGGCTCTGTGCGATTTCAGTCCTGGCTTACGTGGGGCTGCACTTGCGCATTGGTCAACAGAAGCGCTTTCGGGCGGCAGCCCCGGCCTGAAATCCGCTGTTTTACAGCTGATAAAGTTCGCCGAACTTGGCGTGGAGATACGCCATCAGCGGTTCATGGCTGGGAGCCTGACCGGTCACACGCTCGACGAGCTGGCGGGAGCGGTAGCGCATACCCTGACTGTAAATATGCTCGCTCAGCCAGTGCAGCAGTGGCGCAAAATCACCCAGGGCGATGCGCTCCTCCAGATCAGGCACGTCCTCTTTGGCCCGGGCATAGAACTGAGCAGCGTAGAGATTACCCAGCGCATAGGTCGAGAAATATCCGAAACCGGCGAATGACCAGTGCACATCCTGTAAACAGCCCTGGCTGTCGTCCGGCACCTTGATGCCGAAGAAACCCTCGAACATCTCATTCCAGGCGCCAGGAATGTCCGCCACATCCAGCTCGCCGGCGATGATCGCCTGTTCGATCTCAAAACGCAGCATGATGTGCAGATTGTAGGTCACCTCGTCTGCCTCGACGCGGATGAACGACGGTTCAACTGCATTGACAGCGAAATAGAATTCATCCATCGTCACATCGTCCAGGACCCGCGGGAAGATCTGCCGGGCGCGGGGGAAGAAATGGCGCCAGAACGCCCGGCCCCGGCCCACGAAATTCTCCCACAGGCGCGATTGCGATTCGTGAATGCCCAACGAAACAGACTCGCCCAGGGGCGTGCCGAAATGCTCGGCCGGCAGATTCTGCTCATACAAACCGTGCCCCGACTCGTGCAGGACGCCGAAAAAGGCTTCGTTGAAAAAGCGGGGATTCCAGCGGGTGGTGATACGTACATCACCGGGGCCGAAACGGGAGGCAAAGGGATGGGTCACCGTGTCCAGACGACCGCCCAGATAGTCGAAACCCAGGGCCGCCGAGGCTGCCTCTGCAAATACGCGCTGCCGGTCTACCGCGTATTCACGATGCACGACCTCAGTGCGGGGCCGCACCGGCGATTCGGCAATAGCCTGCACCAGAGGCACCAGCCCCGCCCGCAAATTCCGGAACAGGCGGGCCACGTTGGCTGTGGTTTCGCCGGGCTCATATTCATCCAGCAGGGCGTCGTAGATATTCTCTTCATAACCGATGTACTCGGCCTTGCGCCGCGTCAGATCAATCAGTTTGGCCAGGTGCGGCTGGAAGACGCTGAAATCGATCTTTTTGCGAGCCTCTACCCAGGCGCTATGCGCCATCACTGCCGTGTGGGTGGTCTCCTCCACCAGCTCGGTGGGCACCTTCACGGCCCGGTCGTAGGCATGTCGCCATTCGCGCACATTCACGGCGACATCAGGATCATTCATCAGCTCAGAAGCTTCTACCTCCGCCAGGAGATCGCCAAAACGCGGCTGCGTGAACAGGCGATGGTGTAAACCCGACAGATATGCGCTTTGATCGGCGCGCAGAGCCTCGCCTTTGGGAGGCATGTAGGTCTCGCGCTCCCAGCCCAGCACGGCATCAATGCTGCGCACCAGCGTCAGTTCTTTGGAAAGCTTCTTCAGTTCATCAAAAGCCTGTTGTGGGGTTGACATGGGTATTTCCTTTATGGCTGTTAGTAATAGATGGGCGATTGCGTATTGCGTGTTGCGTCATGAGGCGTCCTGAAACAGGAAACACGAAACACGTGATACGATCACATCCCGGGATTGCAATGCAGAAGAATATCTAATCTGAACCATACCCGTATCATAGCCCAGGCCGTCGCCAACACAAAAAAACGCCCTCCCCGGTGAAGGAAAGGGCGCTGTAAGCGATAAAAGGTCGGTTCAACCGCCGAGATAAGCTTCCTTGACCTGCGGGTTCTCGCGCAACTCCTGGGCCGAGCCAGACAGCACGATCGTGCCCGTCTCCAGCACATAGCCGCGATCTGCCACGTCCAAAGCCAGCAAAGCATTCTGTTCCACCAGAAGGATGGTCATCCCCTGCTGATTCAGCTCCTTGATCGTGTCGAAGATCAGATCCACCAGCACAGGCGCCAGCCCCATCGAAGGCTCATCCATGAGCAGGATGCGCGGCCGCGCCATCAGAGCCCGCGCCATGGCCAACATCTGCTGCTCGCCACCACTCAGGGTGCCGGCCACCTGACTCTCGCGTTCGAGCAGGCGGGGGAATAGGGTAAACACGCGGTCCATATCGGACTTGATGCCGGCGGTGTCCTTGCGGGTGAAAGCGCCCATTTCCAGGTTTTCGCGTACGGTCAGGCGAGAGAAAATCCGTCGTCCTTCGGGCACCTGGATCACGCC
>JAJRXO010000624.1 GCA_024276255.1 Chloroflexota bacterium
TAGCGAGGGCTGGCCAGTAAAAAGAGATTGGCCAGGCTTTGGTCGAAACGACCGCCCCATCCCCCGATCAAGAGCACGTCCTGGCTGCCCCAGTCGAGGGCGCGATCCAGCGCCAGCTCCAGGTCAGTGGCATCTTTGGCCACAGGATAGCGCTCGATGCGGATGCCGTGCATTTGCAGATACTGCAGATCACGATCGGCGATGCTATCGAGATCGCCGATCACCAGTTCGGGCAGGAGATCGAGGGCGAGGGCGTGGCCGGTGCCGCCGTCCGCGGCAATGATGCGGGCGTCAGCAGCGATGAGTCTGCGCACCCGGGCGGGCTCGGGCATGAGGCCATTGGCAAAGATAACGGTTTGCTGAGACATAATGAAAAAAGTGCGGGCATGAAAAAAACCACCTGCCCGGGAGGCGGTGGTTGGAGTTTTTGTCAGTGCAGCTCCCTACGCCGGCATTACCCGGATCAGGTCAGGGGGTCGATGACGAATACGGCCATCCTCTCAGCCAGGCTTACCCTAGCTCCCCGGGATTATTGGTTTGCATAATGCCCTTGGGCATCATCTGAATCGTAGTCGATTTACGCATAAATGTCAATTAGGCGACTGCTGCAAGACAATGATATAGCCCCCCTGTAATCCGCTCATCTGGTTATTGTAGCCTGATTATGTTACACTTTCAGTGGCAAATCCCTTTACAGCACAGCCTATGTCTCTACGTCGTATCGATACCTATCTCTATCTGACCATCGCCATGCTGGGACTCCTGGTCCTGTTGCCAACCCTGCGTTGGCTGGTGAATGAATGGTGGAGCAATGATTATTATTCGCATGGCCTGTTGGTGCCGGTGGTCTCAGCCTATTTTGCCTGGCGGTTGCTGCCGCGCGTGGAACGCAAGCCCAGTAACCTGGGGTTATTTCTGCTGGTGGCGGCCCTGTTGGTGTATCTGGTAGCCCTGTTCCAGCGGGCATTTTTCGTAGCCTCCCTGGGGATGATTGGTATTTTTGCCGGCATTGTCTGGTATCTGCTGGGCTGGGCAGCGCTGAAACGACTGGCTTTTCCGCTGGCGTTTCTGGTATTTATGGTGCCCCTGCCCTTTGTAGAGGCCAGCAGCCTGCCGCTGTCACTGCTCACTGGCCGCATCTCCACCCAGGTGATGCAGGCCCTGGGCATGGATATTACCGTGCAGGGCGCTTCGGTGACCCTGCCCAATGCCAACCTGGTGGTGGGCGCGCAATGCTCGGGCCTGCGGTCGATCGTGGCCCTGTTCACACTGGTGGCCGTGTTCGCCTACGTGGTGGAGGGCCCGCTCATCAGCAAATTGCTGCTGGCGCTGTCGGCCATTCCCATCGCCATTCTGGGCAATATCATGCGCGTCAGCAGCTTACTGTGGGTGGCCGATCGCTGGGGCGTAGATGCCGGCTTCAAATATTATCATGACTATTCCGGTATTTTCTTCTTTCTCTTTGCCTTTCTATGCCTGATTCTGTTAGGACAGATCCTGCGATGCCGCAGCATTCGCGTCGACCTCTTGTAGTCATCGTGTTGTTGCTGCTGACGCTGGGCGTGGTCGCGGCCAGCTACGGTCGCGATGTGTTGCGAAGTCAGCAGAACGACGCCAGCGCCTACACCTACGTGGCTGATATCGATCGCTGGCGACGCACGAGCCGTGAACGGATTGTGGAAGCGCGCTACGACTTCAGCCTGGGGCCGCAGCTGGCCGACTTACCCCTGCAGGTGGGCGAATGGGAAGGAGCCGATGTGCCCCAGAGCAATATCGAAGTGTTGATCCTGCTGGAGCCGGAGGAATATGTGTATCGCCGCTACCGACGCAGTGACGGCAAATATCTATGGCTCAGCATCATTGGCAGCCGCCAGGCCAAGTCCTTCCATTCGCCACAGATCTGCTACGATGCAGATGGCTGGCAAACCGAAGTCAGCGCCGAACCGGTGGAACTGGAAGACGGCGACCTGTATACGTTTAAGCTCCAGGCCGTCAAAGATGGCTGGGAACATGTGGTGCTGTATTTTTATCTGTACCCCAGCACCGTACGTTCTCCCGACGACGGTACGGTGCTCTTCAAGGTGACTGCTCCCCTGGATGGATCGCTGGCAGAAACCCTGGAACTGCAAAAAGCCTTCATTCGTGAGTTCTTCATTCGCGCCCATTCCTGACAGTCCATCCGCACCAGGCCAACGGCGCGGCTGCGTGCGCAGATGATTCTCATCATCTGCGCATGGACCCTCTGTAGCCCGGAAAACCGGGATGGAACCTCCCCCAACTGGCCTTACCTGTTTACTTGTTTACCTGCCCATCTTGAGCCTGAAGCCAAAAAATGGATGTGGGCCTGTATAGCGGCTTATTTTCTATCGTCGCACCTCAAAACCCGGCCCCGAGGCCTGGCTGAGGTCCATAGTCACCGTTTTCCCGCCCCAACCATCGACCAGATCGTGCGCCCTCACGATCACCTGTGTTACTTCCGCGGGGATGGCAATGCCACTTTGGGAACGCGTAAAGGGTTGTTCATCGACATGCGGATGCACGAGCAGACGGGTAAAAGGACTGCTGGGGTCGGGTTTGATCACCGTGCCGTCCGGTAGCACGACATCCCAGCCGTCGGCA
>JAJRXO010000625.1 GCA_024276255.1 Chloroflexota bacterium
CCCCTGGCAGGCCTGGCCGAACGCATGCAACTGGATGCCAGTGGCCCGCTGATTCAGGTGCACCGTCCTGACATTCCCTATCCTGATCCGGCAGACACTGTCGGTGATCCCGTGTCGCTGCTGCCCTTTCTCAGCCTGCACAGCTGGCAGCTCACATCCCGTAACACACGCAGCGGCCCCGCCGCCCGGCTCACCCTGCGCTGGCAGGTGCACGATCATCCCGACTTCGACTTCAAGATATCGGCCCGTCTGCTGGGCTCCGACTGCGCCCTGCTGAGCCAGAAGGACGACTTTCCCGTTCACAACAGCTATCCCCCCACCTTCTGGCGTCCGGGTGAACTCATTGTCGACAGTTACGACCTTTCACTGCCCCCTGACATGCCGCCCGTATTCTCTGTGCTGATCATCCTCTACAATCCCCAGGACGGAAGCGAAATCGCACGCTGGCAGCAAGACAATGTAAGCTTCATTCCCTGAAACACCCCCTCACAGGCATCTTGTACCATTCACAGAGCCTGTTTATGACTTTTTTGTACCAAACATGATTTTCATCATGGTCAGATGCTCGAAGCTGTGGCAAAATGCGTGCAGGAGATGCATGTATGAAAGTGCGCGATGTCATGACCCCAAGTCCAATATCAATCGAACCCGAACATTCAATCGGTACTGCATTGGCGCGCATGCGCCGCGGAGGTTTTCGCCGCCTGCCAGTGGTGCGCGATGGGAAGCTGGTGGGTATCGTTACCGACCGCGATTTACGGCTGGCCATGAACTCGCCATTCGTTCTGCGCGAAGGCTGGTACGACAGCTACCTGATGGAGCATATTGAAGTGCGTAGCTGCATGACCGAAAAGCCTATCACCATCAGCCCGGATGCCGATCTCATCGAAGCCGTACGCCTGCTGAAAGAGAAAAAAATCGGCGGCGTACCGGTGGTCGAAAACGGGGAACTGGTCGGCATTCTCACAGAAACTGATCTGCTGAATTATTTGCTGCAGTTGCTGGAAGAACATCGTTCACCGGCATCTGCGTAAATGTGCAAGGCATGGTAAAATGCGTATGGGCGCTGATATTCAGGCCCATATGTTTTCTATCGGCAGCGATCTTTCATCTCTCAGCCGTGGCTACGCTCAAGGGAGGGCGTTATGCGACACATTCTCATCCGTGACATCATGTCTCAACCCCCCATTGTTGTGGCATGGGATGCGCCAATCCTGGAAGCATCGGCCATTATGGAGTCGAATGATATTCGACGATTACCAGTCGTGAATGATCACGAACAGGTGATCGGTATCATCAGCCTGGGAGATGTGCGTGAAGCCTGCTCGGTATATACCATCGCCAGCCCTTACGCGCCCGAACAGGACGAAATCGTGCTGGCTGTAGATGAAGTGATGAGCACGCCGGTGTACACGGTGCATCCTTCGGATGATCTATTGGTGGCAGTGCGCCTGATGTTGGAACACAAGATAGGCGGCATCCCCGTGGTGGATGATAACAAACGCACTGTAGGCATGGTCACCGAATCGGATATATTCCGCCTGTTGCTGCAAATTGCGGAGGAAGAACAGCCGCAATCACCGTAAATTCCCTGTTCCACAATGATCCACAGATTATTTGTGATCACACAAATGTCCTCCCTGATTTTCATCAACTCAGCGAGCAATAACCGTTCGTAGCCCCGAAAACCCGTGTGAAATGGCGCCGCCCACAACCGGCCTGGTCTACCTGTTTACCGGTTTACTTATTTACCTTTTGGTGAGGTGCTCTGGATCAACGGCAGATAAAGGGATTTGAAACCACAGGCCTCGATGTGCACAGCCGTGACATACCAGGCGACGGCATGTTCACTGGTGCGGGATTGAAAATGCAGTCGCGTCGACATGGCCGCATAAGCGCCCAGGTCAGCCTGCAAGGTCTGCCACTGCTGCCGGGGGCTGTTGTTATCCATCACCGCCAACAGAGCCAATACATTGTCATCTGTCCCGCGCAACGTGATGGTGAGGGCCTCGTCGGCAGCGAGCACGGTGTCCGTTGCGGCATCCGTGGCCCATAACAGATTCAGGCTCAGTTGATCGGCGGGGGGCAAAAGCACATCCTGATACAGATACTGATCGCTCCAGGTGGCCCCGCCGAACCAGGCAGCATGGTGCTGCTCGCCAGTTGCGTCGCGATAGTCGGTGCTGAGGATCAGATTCTGCGCCCAACCGTCGTAGCCGTTTGCTCCTGCGGTGAAATCGGGATTGCGGATGAGTTGAGAGCAGCGCAGTGCCGGGGTGATCGTAGGCGTGGGAGTCAGCGTTACGGTCGGGGTGGCCGTTGGTGTGAGCGTAAACGTGGGGCTGGGTGTGAGGGAGGGCGTGGGCGTGAGGCTGGCGGTGGGGCTGGGTGTAAGCGTAGGGGTGGGGCTGGCCGTGGCCGTGGGCGTCGGCGTGGGGGTCGAAAGCAGGCAGCCCTCGATCACCGGCTGAGGGCTGTCACAGATCAAGAGGCTGACATCGTCCACATACATGGCCGTCACCCCACCACGATCACTATTCCGCACACTGAAATCCAGTGTGATCTCCTGATCGGTGAGGTCGCTGAGATCGTAGCTGCATGTCAGCCAGGCCTGATCGTTTCGCACGCCATCCCACAGGGTGCGCAGGTGAGTGAGATAGGGCGGTTGCAGAATCCACACATACTGCAGATCTTCGGCATCGAAAGGAACGCTGCGCGGCCACATGTGCCACTGTAAAAACATATGGCTGCCTGGCGGCACAGCCACATCTTGCCGCATGGACGAAACGCCGTAAGTAGCCGGGCCATCGACAATGCCCAGGAGAGCGCTGCGCTGAGGGCTGAGGAACTGATCGGTGCTATAAGCCGCGGAGGCATCAGGGGAATGAAATGTCCACCCGTTGTTGGCCTCCATGTCGCCATTGATCAACAGCTCGCTACAGCCGGATGGCGCCTGATTGCTGGCCGTCTGAGGACGCAACAGGACCATCAGACCGACAAGTATGATGAGGATACCCAGTTTTTTCATGAGATTACCGTAAAGCCAGGGCCCGGCGGACGGCCTCGTAGGCGTTCACGATGCCATAGCCGGCGCCAGAATCGGGGAATTCATTGGCGGGGCCACAGCCGTCTGGAGGGCCGGTATAGGGGGTGGCCGTTTCGATCAGGATCTGCCGCGTGGTTTCGATATCGCCACGCAGGGCAGGGTTGGCCGACCACATAAGAGCCACGACGCCTGCCACATGAGGAGCAGCCATCGAGGTGCCCTGCGCAACAAACCAGCCCCCACCCGGCCAGGCGGAGAGGATCTTCTCGCCCGGCGCCAGCAGGGTCGGGCCATGAGCACCATCGGGCGACAGGGTGTTGGGGCCGCGGCTGGAAAATGAGCTGATCTGGCCCTGGGCATTGATGGCGCCCACCGACACGACATCGCCATAATTGCCGGGCGGTGTTTGCAACGAATCGCAGGCAGGACCGTCGTTGCCGGCCGCCACCACGAAAAAGATGCCCGCAGCACGCAGGGCCTCGGTGGCTTGCCACAGGGTGAGTTGATCACAACCTTCGAGCAACGGGGGACATCCCCAGGAATTGGTGCTGATGTCTGCTGCCAGATCGGGTCGACCATCACGCAGCGGGTCTCCATCCGGAGGATGGGGAGCCAGCATGAATTGCATGCAATCGAGATAAGCGGCGGGATTGCCCAGGGTGCGCACGAGATTGGCACAGGCAAACCAGGTGGCCCCCGGAGCAACGCCAATGCCATCCTGCCCCACAGCCGTGCCCAATGTGTGGGTGCCGTGGCCGTTGGCATCATAGGGTTGAGCCCGGTGCTGCCAGGGATCGAACCAGTTGTAGACGGGGCCGCTGTCTTTGCCGCGATAGTTGGCGGCTAGAGCCGGGTGCACGGCGTCTACGCCGCTATCGGACTGGCCTACCACAATGCCCTCGCCGGTGACGCCGAATTCGGACCACACGCGCGGGGCGTCGATGGCCTCGATGCCCCAGGGATTGAGATCGCCGCGCGATTCATTGCCCGGGGGAGGGGAGGGGGGCTGGGGCAGAGGTCGCAGGGTGGGGCTGTAGAGGATGCGATCGACATCGCTGCGGCGGGCAATCTGCCAGCGCCGCCAGGCAGAGGCGTGCACCTCGATGCCGTTGACGAGATAGTAGCGCGTAAAAGAAATGTCGCGCGTTTGTAGCCAGGCAACCAGATCCCCCTGGCTGCTGTCTGCGTGATCCACCAGGGTCTGATAGACCCAGGCACGACGGGCATCCACATCGGAAATCTGTGCCGCCGCGCTGAGATCGGCCTGACTGCGCAGGACCACGAAGAAATCATCGCCATAAAAGCCGGGCTGGCCGCTGGTGGCATAAAAAACGACCGCGGCCGCCACCCCCATCACACTGATCCCTCGCCACAGGCCCGGCAAGGCGTTGGAAAACAGGCGTCGACCAGATAAGGTCAATGTGAGGGCGATCGGCCATCCCGCAATAAAATCAAGGGTGGTGGCCCACAGGGTCCAGCGGGCCACATCACCATCCAACAGGGTGAGGATATTGGTTTCTCGGGGATCGGCAAAGGCGAAGGGTCCCATGGCCGCCACGATGACCAGCACAAAGCCACTACCGAAGTGGTAACGCTGCTCGTGCGCGGGCATGAGCGCCAGGGGAAAACCCAGGGCGGGTAGCACGCCGGCCAGCAAAGCCTGCGTGTCCATTTGCCCCCAGCTACCGGCGATCACAAAACCGGCTGTGGCCAGCAGCACGCCCCCCATCCACACATTGGCGTTGTAATCAGGGGAGGTGGCGTGCAGATA
>JAJRXO010000626.1 GCA_024276255.1 Chloroflexota bacterium
AATAAAGACTACGCCTTTGCGCAGTTGTTCAACACCGATCATGTGATATGTCTCCTTGCAACAATCAGCCGCACCAGTGGCGGCACGGCCTTTCCTATTGTAAGGAAACACAGCAGAAAGTCAAGAATCGGATTTGCTGAAACCCCGCGTTCGTCGCAGGACGAGAGTGAGCAACGGCAACGTTCATTGTATCGACGCACGTAGCGTATGCAGACCTCGCAACGGTGGATTTCTCCTTTTTTACCGGTTTATGCTGCTCTGTCTCTGGCTGGCGGTATCTGGATCGGGCAGCAGGTGCAGGGCATCTGGTGGCAGTGTGACGGCTCTCGGCTGCAGCCATCGCCCCTGTGGCTGTTGGCGCCGCTGCCTGTTCTGCTGTGGGGCATGTGGCATTGGCGGCGGCGTTATGCCCTGATTCCGTTTGTGTGCCTGGGCTTTGCCCTGCTGGGCATTGCCCGCTATCTCATGCATCCGTTTTATCCCTGCCCGCCCGCCAATGCCCTGCTGCATTACCATGCCGCGTCGGCTTATGAGCGACCGCTGACGCTGGAAGGCGTGATTACCGGGTATCCGGAGCAACGTAGTCGTTACACCCGGTATCGCGTGCGGATTGATACACTATGGCAGGGCGAGGATCAGGTGCCGGTGCAGGGGACGGCCCTGGTGCGCAGCGAAAAACAGGGGGATTTTCATTATGGTGATCGGATACGTATCCGCGGCACGCCCATCACCCCGCCCAGCTTTCGGGATTTCGATTATCGCCGCTATCTGGCCCGGAAGGGAGTTTTCACCCTGGTGCCCCATGCCGAGCTCAGCCTGCTGGCTACGGATCAGGGACAGCCCTTCTGGTCGGCGCTGTATCGGTGGCGCGCCGCGGCCTCGCAGGTGCTGGATCAACTCCTGCCGCAGCCCTACGCGGCTCTGGCCAACGGCATGATCCTTGGCATCGAAAGCGGCATCCCGCGAACGCTGTACGAGAAATTTAACCTCACCGGCGCCTCACATGTCATCGTCATCAGTGGCAGCAATATCGCCATTGTCTCCGGTATCCTGCTGGGGCTTTTCTCGCGCCTGCTGAAACGACGCAGGTATCTGGTGACGCTGTTTACCATGAGCGGTATTCTGTTATATGCCCTGTTGGTGGGCGCGGATGCCGCCGTGATGCGGGCGGCCCTCATGGGCATTTTGTATGTGTGGGCGGTGCACTTGCAGCGGCAAAGCACGGCAATGATCTCGTTATTTGTGGCTGGCTGTATCATGCTCCTGCTCAATCCGCTCACGTTGTGGGATGTCGGCTTTCAGTTGAGTTTCATGGCCACCCTGGGCCTGATCCTCTTTAATGCGCCGCTGAAACGCCGTTGGGATGCTCGCCTGGGGCATCGGCTGCCGGGACTTGTCAATGCCTTGTTGGCCGAGGGCCTGCTGGTGACCCTGGCCGCCCAGCTTACCACCATGCCCCTGGTGGTGGTGTACTTCGGACGCCTGTCTCTGATTTCCTTTGTGGTCAATCTGCTCATCATCCCGGTGCAACCACCGATCATGATCGCTGGCGGGTTGGCCACACTGGTGGGCTTTGTATGGCTGCCCTTGGCTCGTCTGATTGCCTGGATTCCCCTGGCCAGCCTGTGGTGGACGGTGTTGGTAGTGGAGCGCATGGCGGCTGTGCCCTGGGGCAGCCTGGAAGTAAGCGCATTCGGGCAGTTGTTGGCGACATTGTACTATGCTCTGTTTGCTCTGGCGTTCGCCTGGTGGCTATTGCGACAGGAGCAGCAGGCCGACACATTCGTTCCCCCGGCGTGGCGGCCGGCGCTTTCACGGGCAGTGGCACTCGTGGCGCTGGTGGCCGTCCCTCTGTGGGGCGGTGCCACCTGGTGGGCGCAGCAGCCTGATGGTCGATTACATGTCTATGTTCTGGGGCACGATGGCGTGGCTGATTTTGTGATCTTCACGCCGGGCGGAAATCGTATCCTGCTGACTGCTGGACAGCAGCCCTCGGCTTTTGATGTACAGGCGGCTCTGGCGCAGTTGCCCGGCGGCCGCGCACCGCTATCCATGGTGATCCTCAGCCGGGCGCAAATCGAACCCCCCGCCCTGCGGCTGCCTCCGCTTCTGGTGCTGAGCCCGACCACGACACCCCTTGCCGAGGGCACCGTTATCCAGCTGGATGGCGATGTGTCATTACAGCTTGTTCACGCGTCGCAGGAGGCGAACGACTCATGGTTGTTTGCCCTACGCTATCATGCCTTCAGCACCTGGTTGCCATTCGAAAACACGCAGGCTGCCCAACAGGTATTGCTCGATCAACCCGACCTGGCGCCGCCAGTTCTGCTCATTGCTCCATTTCCCCGTACCGGGGCATGGCCCGCAGTCGCATTGCTGCAACGAGCGCACCCCCAGATCACACTGCTCCCCCGCGGCGTCACCTATCCCCCGGCCGTGCAACGGGCGCTTGCAGAATTTACACAGGCCGTCCCCATCCCGGCCCGGGCCATCATTGAGATCGAGAGCGATGGGCAGCAGATACGGTTGTTTAGCTATGCCTACGCCGATGATGCGCTGGGGCAGTAATGTTCTATGATTGTACCGGAGCGGTCCGGGGTGGCGAACGTCATGTCGCCATTCTAATCTTTTTCTTACATAAGGGGCTTGACATTTGTGACGCAATGCGTCATAATAAGATTGTAACGCGATGCGTCATAGGACTCATCCCAAATCCCCAATGCCAAAACTCAAATTTTCAGGAGAAAATAACCATGTTGAACACTGCCAAACAATCAGTACAAAAAGTTGTAGACAAAATCGAAGCTATCAATAGCAAGAATCCCGTCAGCAAAGCGGTGCGCACCGCCTTCCTGGCCAGCATCGGCACCGTTGCCGTCGGTCGCGAGGAACTGGAAGCCGTGGTCGCCCGCCTGGTGGAAAAAGGCGAGATGACCGAGAAAGAAGGCCGCAAGCTGGTTTCCGAGCTGTTTGATCGCAGCAAATCGGATGTCGTCAAGGTGGAAGACAAGGTGGAATCGCTGCTCGATCGTCGCATCAACAGCATTCTCAACACCATGAACCTGCCGGGCAAGAAAGACATCGATGCCCTCACCCGCAAGATCACGACCCTGTCGCAGAAAGTCGTGGAGCTGGACAAGAAACTGTCGCAGCAGGATAAAAAGGCGGCCTGAGTCTACAGACCACTCATGATAAAAAGACCCCCGTCAGATGACGGAGGTCTTTTTTATGTCCTGCATCGTAAATAGGACACAGATTGGTGTCAATGTAGATCCGTAGCCCAGAAGGCCAGTAGATCAGTAGACCAGGACGGTTGGGGGCGGCGCCGCCCACCCCGGTTTACCGGTTTACGGGTTTTCTGGTCTTTCGGGCTCCAGATAGTCTGTGCGCACAGATCATTTTCATCCTTATCGGCGTGCAGCCGCTCATGGTGACTGCTTTATTCCACCTGCAGCCAGTCGAACGCGGCCGCCAGCGGTCGGAAGTCGCCGCTGATACGCAAAAAGGCATCGTCGTCACCGATGACCTCAGCCGCGGGGCCGGCCGCCACCACGCCAACCAGAGCATGGGCGCGTCCGGCCAGTTGTGCCGCATCGCTTACCTTCGAACCGATTCGCTGCAGTGCCGCCACCAGCTCTGGCGACACATACGCCCCGGTTCCTTCCTGAGTGGACAGGATCACGATCCGGCCTGGCGGCAGTTGGTTGAGATAGGCCACCAGACGCTGCACCTCGTAGCTGTTGGCCACGGTATCGAAGCCCTGCTGATCGAGGATAGTGCCGTCGTCGGCATCGAGCACGGTCACATTGTAGCCGCGGCGGCCAAACGAAGCCGGGAGCTGGCTGCCATCAGCGCCGGATAGGGTGATGAAAGCCTGGGCGAAACTGTGTATTTCGATATTAACCGGCGCCTGCACACCGCTTTCACCGATCATCGCCTGCCCCAGGACCTGGCGGGGCATTTGTACGTGATCGAAGGAAAACTGCACGTGATTGATGCCGGGCCGGGGCTGGATTTGCAGTTCATACTCCTGCCAGTCCGGCAACATCTCTTTTTTGTACACGCGCTTGCCGTTGAGCGAAATCGTGATCTTCTGGGGGGGCGCTCCTGGCCAGCTGAAGGGCATGGCGCGGAAGCTAAGGGTGCGCGGGGTACTGTCGTCACTGCGGAAGATCAACCCTGCCTGGAGCGCGGTGGCCCAGATGCCCGAAGCTCCCCCCACATCGGGCTCATCCTGGCTCCAGCCGGAGGCCCGCCAGGCATCGGTGTTCTGCCCGCCGAAATCCAGATCGAGGGGCAGAGGATCGCCGGGTTGTACCGCGTAGATGCGGATATTCCCGTCATCGATGAGGGGTTGGTCGCTGTGGGGGATCAGCGTCAGCGCCTGTTGTTGGCTGTTCTGCCAGGTGTCGGCATAGGGCAGGCGGCCGGGCACCGGCGGCAGCAGCATCAAGTAGCGTACACCCCACAGATCGATCAGCGATTGCGCCTGTGCGCGGGCGGCCGCGTCCGTGTCGGGCGTGATCTCGTCGCCGAATTCGGCGCGGGTGATGGCCTGCACCAGCGGCAAGCGTCGGAAATACTCGAACTTGATGGCGGGATTGCGCGACGTATTGCCCGAGATGATGGGCTTGCCGTGGGCAGTCATGTAATATTGGGCCTGGGTGCGTTCCGCGCCCAGTACGCCAAAGCTGTTACGCCAGCCCATGGGAATCTGCAGCACCGCCCCATCAGGTTGGTCTGCCAGTTGCGCAATGGCTGGCGGAATGCGGGCATCGGTCAGGGGCAGCGGCATAAACGCGTGTTCAGCGAAGATCCCCAGCACCAACAGCAACGAAAGAGCCTGCGACCACACGGGGGAGAGCTGTCGCCGCTGCAACCACCGCAGCAGCGTGACCGTACCCCAGGCTGCGAGTACTGCCAGAGCCAGCAATAGGGGGATGCTCCAGCGATTGGCCGTGCGATTGCCGCGCACAAAGGGGATATAATGCAACAGCAGGAAGGGCATGGGCACCGAGCTCTGCAGGCCGTCGAAATCGAAGAGCATCCGGCCCCGGATTTGCAGCAGCGGGCCCAGCGTGAACAACGCCGAAAGCAGCGCAGCCCAGATCCAGCCCCGCGCCCGTCGCCACAGCACCACCGCCCCGATCAGGGCCAGCAGCAGCGTCAAATAGCCCAGGAAAACCGTGTTCACATCGCGGAAAGGGGCTGTTCCTTCCTGCACCGCGCGCAGGCGTTGCGTCCAATCCACCCCCATAAGCGGATGCAAGGCCGTGGGCGTGAACCAGCCCACCAGATCGGCAGACAGTTTTAAGGCGTCGCCCCAGCCCTGCAACAGGAAATCAGCATTCAGCATGGCGCGGATGGTTTCCAGGAGATAAGGCAGGGTGACGATGGCCGCCACCGCGCCGGCGCCCAGCAGCGCCAGCCAGCGTCGCCAGGGCAGCGGTCGCCGGAAGAGGGTCGCTCGTAGAGGGGGCGTCAGCAACAGACAGCCGCCCAGAAAGACCATGAAGATGCCATACTGCATGTCTACAAGCAGATTCAAGGCTGCGAACAGGCCCAGGAGCACCATGTTATGTGGCGACGGTCGTTGTTGCAGGCGCAATAAATACAATACAAAGAAGGGCAAGAAGGCCCAGCTTTGAATGTTATAATGTCCCAGGGCCAGATACACGCCCCGCGTGGCCGCGAAGCCATACAGCACGCCTGCCACCAGGGCAGCCCGCCGCGC
>JAJRXO010000627.1 GCA_024276255.1 Chloroflexota bacterium
ACACGGGTGGCGCGCACACCCGCGGCCCAGCTCTTTTGCAGCACTTCATCCAATTGATCGATGCGCAGGGGGCCTGTCAGGCGGGGATACGCTTCTTCACGGGGGAAGGTCCATTGCCAGCCGGGGCCCAGGATGTCCATGCCGTAAGGCGAGTGATTGGGCGGTTGCCGCAGGGGATTGACGGGGCCCTGGGCAAAGGCGACGAGAGGCAGGAAGAGGCTGATGACAAGGGCTAGGGGAATAACGATGCGTTTCATATGTTATGTGCCAGGAGGGGAGAGCGATGGTCTACCTGTATTATCGCAGGATGCGTGAGGAATCTCAAATGGCGGTTTGGAAACAAAAAAGCCCCGCCGCAGGGGCGAGGCTTTGGCTGTCGATGCCGGAGCAGGCTTATGCCATGCCCAGCTCGCGCTTGGCGCTGTCGAGCGTGTTGCGCAGCAGCATGGCGATGGTCATGGGGCCAACACCGCCAGGCACCGGCGTGATATAACCGGCGACTTCCTTGGCCTCGGCAAAGGCCACATCGCCCACCAGGCGATAACCTTTCTTGCGGGTGGGATCATCCACGGCGTTGACGCCGACATCTATCACGGCGGCGCCCGGTTTGATCCAGTCACCCTTCACCATTTCCGCCCGCCCTACGGCGGCGATGAGGATGTCGGCCTCGCGCACCACATCGGGCAGGTTTTTGGTGCGGGAGTGGCAGATGGTGAGGGTGGCGTTGCGGTGCAGGAGCAGCATGGCAACCGGCAGGCCCACGATATTGCTGCGCCCCAGAACCACGGCCCGCTTGCCCTCGATCTCGATGCCTGTGCGATCCAGCAGTTCGATACAGCCCCGCGGTGTGCAGGGCACGAACAGGGGATCGCGCCGCTTCATGGACAGGCGACCGATGTTGAGGGGATGGAATCCATCGACATCTTTTTCGATGCTAATGGCGCCGAGGATCGTTTCATCGTCGATGTGATCGGGGAGCGGCAATTGTACGAGAATGCCGTGCACATTGGAATTGGCATTGAGCTCCTGAACCAGTTTCAACAACTCGTCCTGGCTGACGTCGGCCGGTAGTTCATAGCCAAACGAAGTGATGCCGACTTCGGCGCAGGCCCGTTTTTTCATACGCACATAGGTTTGCGAATCTTTGCGTTCCCCAACCAGTACAGCCGCCAGGCCCGGTACGCGGTTGTACTTGGTTTTCATCTCTTCCACTTCGGCGGCGATTTCACCGCGAATGGTGGCGGCAATTGCCTTGCCATCGATAATTTGAGCGGACACTTGAACCTCCTCGTTAAGGGTCTACAATGAGTTTTTGTTTACGATATTGAACTGCATACAGCCGTCGCTGGCTTGTGTCGGCGTACGTTCAGAATATAACATATGTGTGAGAAAGGAAGCAACTCATTATCAGCAAAACACACGGCCTTCAGATGAAATCGCAGCCTGTTCGTTCTCCTCACTTTGGGGGACGGCGTTCTTCATGATATGATGGTGCCACCCGTTCTTCGTACTATCCAATGAGGTGATTTATGCTCGCATATCCTGCTTCGCCATGGATGATTTTCATGCACATACCGGACGGTTTTTTGCAGCTGGGCATCGCGGCGCTGTGCTGGCTGCTGGCCATGCTGGCCATCGCTGCGGCGACCCGACGCACACAGGAAACGCTGGGTGAAAAACAGATTCCCCTGATGGGGGTCATGGCCGCCTTCATCTTTGCCGCCCAGATGATCAACTTTCCCGTTGCTGGCGGCACGTCAGGGCATCTGCTCGGGGGGGCGCTGGCAGCCATGGTGCTGGGGCCATGGGGCGCGATCCTGGTGATGACGGCTGTGATCGCGGTACAGGGGCTGTTGTTCCAGGATGGCGGTTTGTTGGTAATGGGCGCCAATATCCTGAACATGGGCGTCACCACGGCCCTGATCGGCTATGGCATCTATCGGCTGGTGGTGTCAGCGCCGCCGCTGGTGCGCACCCTTGGCGTGGCCGTGGCGGCCTGGCTATCGGTGGAAACCGCGGCGCTGCTCGTCTCGTTGCAGTTATGGCTGAGCGGGACAGCGGCCCTGCAGCTGGTGCTGCCGGCCATGTTGGGCGTGCACGCCCTGATCGGCGTGGGCGAGGCCCTGATCACGGTGGCAGCACTGAGCATGATCCATCGCCTGCGGCCTGAACTGCTGTCGGCTGCGGCGGTGCAGGCGCAGGGCAGCCGGGCCTGGGTGTGGGGCGGCGTGCTGAT
>JAJRXO010000628.1 GCA_024276255.1 Chloroflexota bacterium
GCCCTGAACAACGATCCGCAGTTCATCGCCACCCTTGTCGACCTTGTGCAGCAGCATGCTGCAGGTTGGTAACACATCCAACCCTTTCCTTACCCCACACCACCTGTCTCCCTACTCCTGTCTTCCGTCTCCCTACTCCCTCCCTACTCCCTACTCCCTACTCCCGTCTCCCTCTCCGACTCAACCTCACCATGAACATCCAGAAATCGATCTCCCTGTTTCAAGAAGCTAAAACCCTCATGCCCGGCGGGGTAAGCTCGCCGGTGCGAGCCTTTCGCGCCGTGGGCGGACAGCCCCTGTTCATCGACCACGGCGAAGGCCCCTATCTCTTCGATGTGGACGGCAATCGTTACATCGATTACGTGCTTTCGTGGGGACCGCTGATCCTGGGACATGCGCATCCCCAGGTGGTACCGGCCCTGCAGCAGGCCGCAGCCAAAGGCTCCAGTTTTGGCGCCCCCAGCCCCCTGGAAATCGAGCTGGCGCAGCTGATTCGCCAGTTCATGCCCAACATCGACATGGTGCGATTTGTCAACTCGGGCACCGAGGCTGTGATGAGCGCCCTGCGCCTGGCTCGTGCTTATACCGGCCGCAACAAAGTGGTCAAATTTGTGGGCAATTATCACGGCCATGCCGATATGCTGCTGGTGAAAGCCGGTTCGGGTGTGGCCACCCTGGGCCTGCCCGATTCGCCAGGCGTGCCCGCGGCCACCGTGGCCGACACCCTGCTGGCCGACTACAACGATCTCGACTCTGTAGCCCGACTATTTGAGCAATACCCCGACCAGATTGCCACCGTGATCGTGGAGCCGGTGGCTGGCAACATGGGCATGATTCCTCCTCAGCCCGGATTCCTGCCCGGCCTGCGTGAGATCACGCGCTCCCATGGCGCCCTGCTCATCTTCGACGAGGTAATGACCGGTTTCCGCGTGCACCCGGGCGGGGCGCAAACCCTATACGACATCCAGCCCGACATCACCACCCTGGGCAAGGTGATCGGTGGCGGGCTGCCCGTGGGTGCATATGGCGGCCGCCGGGAGATCATGGAAATGGTGGCGCCGGCCGGGCCCATGTATCAGGCCGGTACGCTTTCGGGCAATCCCCTGGCCATGACGGCGGGCATTGCCACGCTGAAGGTGTTGCAATCGCCGACGGTGTGGGAACATTTTGATCGCGTGGGTTCCCGTCTGATCTCTGGCTTGCAGGAGGCCGCCCGCCAGGCTGGTGTGCCCATCCAGGCGCAGCGTCTGGGCTCCATGTTCGGTATGTTCTTCAGCGCCGAGCCGGTCAGTGATTGGGATTCGGCCAGCCGCGCCGATACGCAGCGCTTCGCCGCCTTCTTCCGCCAGATGCTGGAACAGGGCGTGTATCTGGCGCCTTCACAATACGAATCCGGTTTCCTCAGCACTGTGCACACCGAAGCCGAAATCGATCAGACCTTGGCCGCCGCGGCCCGGGCTTTTGCCCACCTTTAAGGCCAGAACCCTTGCCTGAAAATCACCTATGAACCATTCTCACCCTTCTCCTCCCCACATCGCCGTGATCGGCGGTGGTATTGCCGGGCTGAGCACGGCGTACTATTTGCAGAAACATGCCCGCGAAGCTGGTATCCATCCCCGCATCACGCTGTTGGAGGCAGGCGATCGCCTGGGCGGCAAGATCCGCACTGAGCACACGCAAGGTTTCCTGATCGAGGGCGGGCCCGACAGCTTTATCACCCAGAAACCGGCCGCCCTGAATTTGGTGCACGATCTGGGCCTTGATGATAAGCTGATCCCCACCCGTGAACAAAACAAGGGCGTGTTCGTGTATCATGACGGCAGGCTGGTGCCTCTGCCGGAAGGCGTGATGCTGATCGTGCCCACGCGCATCATGCCCTTTGTCCTCAGTCCACTCTTTTCGTGGCCGGGCAAGCTACGCATGGGTCTGGATCTGGTGTTGCCCGCGCGGCGGGATGACGGGGACGAGACCCTGGCAGATTTTATCCGTCGTCGTCTGGGCGACGAGGCGCTGGATCGGCTGGCCGAGCCCATGATGGCCGGTATTTACAATGCCGAGGCCGAGCATCAGAGCATCATGGCTACATTCCCCCGTTTTCGCGCCATCGAAAAGAAATACGGCAGCCTGATCCGTGGCATGCTGGCGGCGCGGCGGCATCGTCCGGCCCCCGTGAGCAACGGCAGCCGCCCGCGCACCGTGTTCATGTCATTGCAGGGCGGTGTCAGCCAGTTGGTGAACGCCCTGGCCGCGGCAGTGCAGGCCGACATCCGTCTGAACACGCGGGTGCAAAAGATCGTGCGC
>JAJRXO010000629.1 GCA_024276255.1 Chloroflexota bacterium
AGGAAATTAAGAAATCCTTGGCGCTCTTGGCGCCTTGGCGTGAGGTTTTCGTCCGTTATGTGGTGAGCAAGTGCTCATGGCGACTGCTTCGAAAATAGAACGCTGATGCCGCTGATCGTCAGAATAACGCTGATCAAAGATAGAAATCAGCGCAAATCTGCGTGTATCTGCGTCTTCTGCGTCCTAATTTCATCATAATAGGCGTGCGCAAAGCGCACCGTAGGTCTGTTCCGAAAATAGGGAAAGGTAGACGGGTAGATTAGTAGATTAGGAGGTTGGGGCGGGGTCTGTTCCGTAAATAGGACACAGATTGGTATCAATGGTGACCCGTAGCCCAGAAGACCGATAGATCAGTAGACCGGGACGGTGGGGGCGGCGCCGCCCCATCCCGGTTTTCCGGTTTACGGGTTTTCTGGTCTTCCGGGCTACAGATGGTCTACGCACAGATCATTTTCATCATTATTGGCGTGCAGCCGCTCAACGTGACTGCTGCTCGGAAATATCATTGGCCAGTTGCCGCCGGGCTTCTTCCAGCTCTTCTTCCAGCGCTTCAAGTTGCAGCAGCATGGCCGCGGGCACCGAGTGTTTGGGCCACTGTTGTTTGAGTTGGGCTATCTGACGTTCCAGCAGTTCGATGCGTTTTGAGGGTAATTGCATTACCGGTAACCTGGGCCTTTTCCGATGTCCATATTGGCGGGGATGTATTGGCCCCAGCCGGGTTGCCCCACCAGCCGGCCATCGCGTACGACGACCGCCCCGCGCACCAATGTGTCGCGCACGCGGCCTTGCACTTTGCGCCCGGCATAGGGCGAAAAGCCGCCGACAGTGGCCTGTTCGGCATCGCTGATCTCATATTCGCCAAAGGGATCGTAGATCACGATATCGGCATCCGCGCCTACCTGGATGTGGCCCTTGCGGGGATACAGGCGGAAGATGCGGGCCGGGTTGGTGCTCATCAGCGCCGCCAGTTGCGACCAGCTGATATGCCCGGCCATCACCCCTTCCGTGACCATGAGCGGGAGCGCTGTTTGCAGGCCGGGAAGGCCGCCGGGCGTGCGGGTGAAGGGGAGCTGCGGACCGCCGATGCTTTGCACATCCCGACGCACAGCATCCCAATCTATGTCTGCCAGCTCCCGGGCGGCTGCCTGTAGGCGATCGAGATAAGGCTGCAATTTGCGCAGCGCTTCCATTTCACGGGTGCGGGCCATATCGGGTTCCAGGCCCACCACGTGGGCGGCCTCGGCCAGCGAGCGCGGCCGGCCATCAAACAGGCCCAGCCGGGCCTCGATCAGCGCCCGCTGTTCGGGGCTGAGTTCGGCCAAGGCCGCGGTCACTTCTTCATCCTGCCAGGGCCGCAAACCCAGCTTCTGGGCGATGGTATAATCGCAATGATCGGTGCCCAGCGTATCGATGGCTCCCGAGGCCAGAAGTTGCATGAGGTAGGCCGGCTGGTAGGGATCGCGCAGCGGTGGTTGCATGATCCAGCGCCAGGCATCGGCTGCGGCATAGTTGCGGTCATCGGCCAGCAGATACTGGGGACAGGTTTCGCTGTACACGCGCTGACCATTCTGCCGCGCCTCCGCGATCAGCTCCACGCTGCGTCCGACCGAGTTGTGCACCACATACAATTCGCAGCGCGCCTCGCGGGCCAGGAACAACAACCGATGTACGGCCTCTACTTCGGCCAGTGCCGGTCGGGCCTCGCCGTGGTAGGCCAACGATGTGTGCCCGGCCTGCACGCAGCCTGCCGTGGCGGCGCTGACAATGGCGTCGTTTTCCGCGTGCACCATCACCACCAGATCGGCGCGGGCCGCGGCCCGAAACGAGCGCAGGATCACGGCATCGTCCTGATAATATAAAGGTCGATAGGTGGTATACACTTTGATGGCACTGATGCCAGCCTGTTTGAGATCACTCATCCAGGCCGCGAGTTCATCGTCTGTTTCGGGCAGAACGGTGAGCATGCAGTGCAGGGCGTAGTCGATGTAGGGCGGGAAGGGGGTGGGGACCGGCCGCAGGCGCAGATCCCGTGGATCGGCGCTGGCAATGCCCAGGATCTCCCGCTGGCGATTGGCTACGGCGCCACGTACGTCCTGCCCCGGGAACTGGGTGGCAAAATCGATCACCGTCGTCACCCCGCCCAGGGCCGCTGTGGCTGTGCCGCTTTGCCAGTCGTCAGCAGTGCGAAAGCCGCCTGTGTCGAGTACGATGTGGGTATGAGGATCGATGACGCCGGGCAACAGGAAGCAACCGCGGGCGTCGATGCTCTGGGCATCGTCCGGCAGGGGCAGATTGCGGCCGATGGCGGCGATGGTCTGTCCTTCGATGTGGATATCGGCTTCGATCAGACCCTCGGTCGTGACAATGGTGCCGCCATGAATCACTTTATGGTTCATGCATCAACTCCATCGACCAGAGCTCTGGCCAGGGCATTGTGGCGCTGGATGAGGGGAGGCAGATCGAGATCGACGAAATGTCCATCCATGACCCGCACCCGACCGTTAACGATCACCCAATCCGCTTTGATCGGGCCACAGAACACCAGGGCGGCCATGGGATCGTGCAGCGCGCCGGCCATATCGATGCTGTCGAGGCGATAGGCAGCGATGTCGGCGGCCATGCCAGGCGCCAGACAACCGATATCGTCGCGGCCCAGCACCTGGGCGCCCCCGCACGTGGCCAGCCACAGGGCCTGCTCGGCCGTCAGCCCGGCCGGATCGCCGCTCACTCGTTGCAAGAGCATGGCCATACGGGCCTCGTTGAGGAGGTGTCCGCTGTCATTGCTGGCGCTGCCGTCTACCCCCAATCCCACCTTGACCCCGGCCTGTAGATAGGATTTGACCGGCGCGATGCCGCTGGCCAGCCGCATGTTCGATGATGGACAGTGACATACGCCGGTGCCGGTGTGGGCAAAGAGTTGGATTTCCTGCTGATTGATGTGCACGGCATGGGCATGCCACACATCTTCGCCCACCCAGCCCAGGTCTTCGGCATACTCGGCCGGTCGGCGTCCGAATTGCTGCAGGCAGAATTCCTCTTCCTCGCGGGTCTCGGCCAGGTGTGTGTGCAGGTGCACGCCATAATCGCGGGCCAGGGCTGCGCTTTCTCGCATCAGATCCGGCGTCACCGAGAAGGGCGAGCAGGGCGCCAGCACCACGCGCACCATGCCGTAGCGTTGCGGTTGATGATAGCTTTCGATCAGGCGCCGGGAATCGCGCAGGATTTCCTCTTCGTCTTCTACCACGCTGTCGGGCGGCAGGCCGCCCTGCGATTCGCCCAGGCTCATGGAGCCGCGAGCCGCGTGAAAGCGAATTCCCAACTCCACCGCGGCCTGGATTTCGTCGTCGATACGGCTGCCGTTGGGCAGGATGTACAGATGGTCGGACGAGGTGGTGCAGCCGGAGAGCATCATCTCGGCCAGTCCCAGTTTGGCCGACACATAGATGGCTTCGGGCGTGAGTCCGGCCCAGATACGATACAGGGTTTTGAGCCAGTGAAACAGATCCGCGTTTTGCGCCGCGGGCACGGCCCGCGTGAGCGTCTGGTAGAGGTGGTGGTGGGTGTTGACGAGGCCGGGGATGAGGATGTGCTGGCGGGCGGAGAGCACCACATCGGCGCTGTCCGGTAATTCGGCGGTGCTGCCCACCAGTCTGATCACCCCGTCTTCGATGTACAGGCCGCCATCGGCAATCTGGCGGCGCTGGTCGTCCATGGTAACCAGCAGGTCGGCGTGCTGGATGAGCATTGTTTGCGACATGGGCTTGATCCTGTTGGGGAGTTGAGATGCGATAAGGGAGTGGCTTCATTGTAGCCCAACCCCGGCTTTGAGCCCAAGCGATTGACCGGGCGTGTATCCCCAACAATGGGTTGCTGCCAGGATCTCCGGCGCATCACGGATGCGCCGGGCGCATGTTCTGCCTGCGCTCTCCGCATCCTGGATGCGGAGAAACCCAAGCCTGCCCAAAACACAGACGCACCCTCCTGCTTCTTCAGTTTACCGTTTTATATTGCAGATATGCTAAACTAAACGGTTGAGTCTGAACACCCTTTTCTTTGTATCCCCTTGTTTGTCTGTAACGTGCCTGTTGTGTACGCAAGACAGGCCGGTATCAACTATTATGATGAAAAAATACGTACTGTTTTCGCTCTTGCTTCTGGCTGCATTCGTGGTCGCCCGCAAAACCATCGCCCAGGGCCCTCCCATCAGCTATCCTCCCGAGACCGAGCTCATTCGCGGGGTGGTGGAGGTGCGGGGCACGGCCACGCATGCTGATTTCTGGAAATATGAAGTGGCTGCAGCGCCGTTCGGCACCGAGAACTGGTTTAATATCTTCATCAGCGAGACGCCTGTTGTGGATGGGGTGCTGGCCCGCTGGGACACGCAGACCGTCCCTGATGGCACGTATACGCTGCGCCTGCGCGTGGTGCGTCGCGACGGTAATTATGATGAATTCAAGGTGCAGCGCGTGCTGGTAGCCAACAGTCTGCCCACCGACACTCCTACGCCCGAAGTTTCACCCAGCCCTACCGTCACTCCCACCCCCATCCCACCCACGGCCACCCCGGTCTTTGTCACACCGGATATCCCCACACCCACGCCGGCGCCCACGGCCACACCCACGCCGCTGGCTCTGGCGTCAACGGGCTCTGATGGCGGCTTGGGGAGCGCCTCACAGATCATCGAACAGACAAAAAGCGGGGTGAAATACGGGGCCGGGGCTGTGCTGGCTATCTTCGTGACCATTGGCATTTTCTTTGGCGTGAAGAACCTGCTCACCTGGCTGTATTATCGTTTCCTGGCTTGATATCCCTCCTTTACTTGCGTTATGTTTCGTTTTCTGCAATTCCTGCATCGTTTTTCCAACCCTGCTGCGCCCGCCAATATGTACATGATCGTCGGTCTGGGAAATCCCGGATTACGCTACCAACACAATCGTCACAATGTCGGTTATCAAATCCTCGACGTCCTGGCTCAGGAATATGGGCTTGGTTTTGATAAACGCAAGTTCAAGGCGCAACTGGCCAACGGGCACGTGGAAGGGCAGCGCGTCATGCTGGTCAGACCCGAAACCTACATGAATCTCAGCGGCGATGCCGTGCAGCCGCTGGTGAGCTATTTCAAAATCGAGCTGTCGCGATTGCTAGTCGTGTATGACGATCTGGACCTGCCGATCGGTACATTGCGACTGCGGCCGGCCGGCGGCGCGGGAGGGCATAACGGCATGAAGTCGATCATCCGGCGCCTGGGCAGCAATGCCTTTCCCCGCCTGCGCATCGGCATCGATCGGCCTCCCGGTCGTATGGACCCCGCCGCCTATGTATTGCAGGATTTCAGCCCGGCCGAAGAGGAGATCATGGTGCAGGTGCGCCATAGAGCCGTTCGTGCTATCGTGACCTGGCTGCAGCAGGGTCTGGACGTGGCCATGAATCAGTTCAATCAGCAGAACAATGGTTGAGCAAGCGTCAGTTTCCCCCTCCGGCGACAAACCATCTTTGCAACTCAGGGGGCTGTTGCCCGTGTTGCAGGAGAGGGCGGCCTTTCGCAAGCTGTGCGTCCAGATCACCGGCGGCCAGATGCCCTCTCACCCCCTGGGTATCCTGGCCTCGGCTCGCAGCTATGTGGCCGCGGCCCTGGCTGTCAGCCTGCAACGTCCGGTGCTGCTGCTCACGGCGCGGCCTGAAACGGCCCGCCAGCTGGTAGAGCTATTGCAGGTATGGCTGGGCCCTGATGCCGGGCGGGTGTATCATTTCGCTCCGCCCGAGGCGCTGCCTTTTGAGCGCGTGGTGTGGAGCCGGGAGACGCGGCAGGCCAGGCTGGCCAGTCTGGCTGCGCTGGCGCGGTTGCGAAATCCAGGGGGCCAGGATCTGCCGCCGCCCATCGTGGTCAGCCCGGTGCGGGCGCTGGTGCAGCAGGGGCCTTCGCTGCCGGTCTTTTTGCGCTACCTGCGCCGCCTGCGTTTGCACGACATCATCGATCTGCAAAAGCTGATGGGGCGCTGGATGACTGCCGGATATCAGCGTCAGGCTGTGGTGGAAGAAGCAGGCGTGTTCAGCCTGCGCGGGGGCATTATCGACATCTGGCCGCCGAACGAGCCCCTGCCCGTGCGCATCGAGCTGTGGGGAGATGAGGTCGACAGTATCCGTCGCTTTGATCCCTCGACCCAGCGCAGCATCCCCGGCGCCATCCTGGACGCGGTATGGATCGGACCGGGGAGCGAGGCCATCCTGGACCGGGGGCAGCAGGCCGCGCAGGCTGTGCAGTCGCTCGATGCCAGTTCCTGCCATCCGCCCGCCCAGTTCGATCTGGAGCGTGACAGCGATCATCTGGCTGCGGGCACGGCTTTTCGTGGCATGGAATTCTATATCCCGTACCTTTATCATCGTCCTTCCTCCATCATCGACTTTTTACCGGATGATGGCTTGCTGCTCATCGACGCGGCCGCGGACGTGGCCGCCACAGCGCTTGATATGGAAGGGCAGGCCACCCAGATCAAGGCTGATCTATGCAAGCGCGGGGATCTGCCGCCTGATTTTCGTTCCTCGTCAATACCCTGGCAGCAATTGCGGACACAAATTGAAGAACGGACGCCGATTGTGTTGGGACAGGGCAAGCTGGACGGGCACACCACCACTGTGGGTTCAGCTGTGGGGAGGTTGTTTCATCCGGGTCCCCGCTGGGGCGGACAGCTGAGACGTGTGTTGCAACAAACACAGGCGCTGGCGCAGGGGCGCAGTCGGGTGGTGCTGGTCACGCGTCAGGCCAGCCGTCTGGCCGACCTGTATCAGGAGCAGGCCGCCAACGACGAGACCATGCCCATGGTGCATGTGCAACATGAGCTGGCGCAGACACCTCCCCCGGGCAGCATCAGTTTGCTGCAGGGCCAGTTCGACGAAGGCTGGCGTCTGGCCAACCATGATCCGGCGCTCGAGTTTCTGACCGATGCCGAGCTCTTCGGCTGGGGCAAAGCCCGGCGACGGCGCAGTCGCCCGCGGCCAGCCGCGCCGGAATCCTTTTTCGCCGATATTCATCCCGGTGATTATGTGGTGCATATCGAACACGGCATCGGCCGCTTTGTAGGCCTCACCAAGATCGAGGTGAATGGAGTTGAACGCGACTATCTGCATGTTGCGTATGCCCAGTCCGATAAACTGTATGTGCCCGTGCATCAGGCCGACCGCCTGGCCCGTTATGTGGGTCCCAGCGACGCCAAACCGAAGTTGCATCGTCTGGGCACGGCCGAGTGGGGCCATGTAAAGGAACGGGCGCGGCGTGCCGTGGCCGAGATCGCCGAGGATCTGCTGACGCTGTATGCCCGGCGGGCGGCGCAGCCCGGCTTTGCCTTCAGCCCCGATTCCGAATGGCAGCAGGAGCTGGAGTCTTCATTCCCCTATATCGAAACCGAAGATCAGCTGGTGGCCATCGAGGCGGTGAAGCAGGATATGGAGAGCTCCCATCCGATGGATCGACTGATCTGTGGCGACGTGGGCTATGGCAAGACCGAGGTGGCCCTGCGCGCCGCGTTCAAGGCCATCATGGATGGTCGCCAGGTGGCAGTGCTGGTGCCCACCACGGTGCTGGCCCAGCAGCATTACAAAACATTCCGTGAGCGGTTGCGGGCCTTTCCCGTCGAGGTGCACATGTTGTCGCGCTTCCGCACGCGCAAACAGCAGCAGCAGACCATTGACGGCCTTGCTCTGGGCACCGTGGATGTAGTCATCGGCACGCATCGTCTGTTATCAAAAGATGTGGAATTCAAGAATCTGGGCCTGCTGATCATCGATGAGGAGCAGCGTTTCGGCGTACGTCACAAGGAGCGCATCAAGCAATTGCGCACTCAGATCGATGTGCTCACCCTGACGGCGACGCCGATTCCCCGCACATTGTACATGAGCCTGACCGGCGTTCGTGACCTCAGTACCATCGACACGCCGCCGGAAGAACGCCTGCCAGTGCAAACCACAGTCAGTTTTTACGACGAAACGTTGATTCGCAACGCCATCTTACGCGAACTGGATCGCAACGGCCAGGTGTTTTTTGTTCACAACCGCGTGCGGGGCATCGAGCAGATCGCCAATCGCATCCGCAAGCTGGTGCCCGAAGCCGTGGTGGCGGTGGGGCACGGACAGATGCCCGAGCGTGAGCTCGAGCGCACCATGCTGGACTTTGCCGAGGGCAAGTTCGATGTGCTGGTGTGCACCACCATCATTGAAAGCGGCCTCGATATCCCCAATGCCAATACCATCATCATCAATCAGGCCGATACATTTGGTCTGGCGCAATTATATCAGTTGCGGGGGCGGGTCGGTCGCGGCGCCCAACGCGCCTATGCCTACCTCTTGTACAACAAACACAAACCCCTCTCCGTCGAAGCGCGACGGCGATTGGACGCGCTGCAGGAGGCCAGCGAGCTGGGCTCCGGTTTCCGCATCGCCATGCGGGATCTCGAGATCCGCGGGGCCGGTGAGCTGCTGGGCGCCCGCCAGCACGGGCACATTGCCGCCGTGGGTTTTGATCTCTACGTGCGTTTGCTGGCGCAGGCAGTGGAAGAACTGCGCGACGCGGGCAGGTTGCCGGCCAGCGCCTTTGATGTTGGCGTGCTGGCCGAGCCGTTGGCTCCCACCGTCCAGCTCGATCTGCCGCTGGTGGCTGGTTTGCCCCATGATTACGTGAGCGATGACGCCCTGCGCTTGCAACTGTATCGCCGCGTGGCCAGCCTGAATACGCTGGGTGAGCTGGATGACATGGCGCAGGAGCTGGAAGATCGCTTTGGCCCCCTGCCCGAACAGGTGCACAACCTCCTGTTTCAGGTCAAGGTGAAATTGCTGAGCGCCCGCGCCGGCGTGCGCGCCATCGGTCGTGATAACGATCAGCTCGTGATTCGCAGCAGGGCCCTGCAAAAGCTCAATCGTCAGCGTTTGCAGCATCAATTGGGACGCAACGCCCGTGTGGGAAGCGATGCGGTCTGGATCGTCATTGATGATGGGGGGCGCTGGCGCGCCCACCTCCTGCAATGCCTGGACATCCTCTCCGCCGGCATCTAGCGCTAAGTCGAGTCAAGACCGTAGCCCGCCGAACAGCCGACCGGAAGTCGGGCTCTGGCCGCTCCCCCTGTCCGGATTAAGAGGGATAGTGTGGGATAATGTGGGAAAATGAGGGATAGATGTAGGAAAAAGCTGGACAGCTGTTGGCGGATGAGGGGTCGTGAGTGGCCCGAAACGGGCCAGCCGCAAAGCTGGCTGGCGTCTAATTAGTTGGCGAGTTCGTTTTCGATGATGGCTGCCAGTTGATTATAATCGGGAGGAGCCGGCAACACCTTGCCGTTGACCACGAAGCTGGGGGCTCCCCGCAGGTTGTACGATCGGGCCAGGCGCAGGTTCTCGGCGACCTTGTCGCGGGTTTGGTGTCCATCCAGGCAGGTATCGAAAGCGGCGATATCGAGTCCCACGCTCTGGGCATAACGAGAAAGGCTGCTGCGATCCAGTCCGCCCAGGTTCTCGTAGATGTAATCATGGTAGGGCCAGAATGCGCCCTGCACATTGGCGCACTGGCCGGCCTCGGCCGCCAGGGGCGATTGGGCTGTGATGATGGGGAAATCTTTCCACACAAACTGCACCTGATCCCCGAAACGCTTCTCAATTGCTTGCTGGATACTGGCATTGTGCCAAGCCCGACACGAGGGGCAGCCAAAATCGCTGAACTCCAGGATCTGTACCGGGGCGCTGGCGGGGCCCACCACCGGATCGGGGATATCCTGCAGCGCCGGGGCCTTACCGGCGTTGGCATTCCAGATCACGAAAACGATCAGCAACAGACCGGCTACACCGAGCACGCTATAGAGCAGGCGGCGTCTCTGCCGGGCTTTGGCCTTGGCGAGCTGTCGTTTGCGCTGGCGCGAAGCGCGTTGTGGATCTTTTTTACGTTTTTTGCTCATAGACAATGAAATCTCCTTGCATGATGGCGGGGGTTTCTGTGTTTAGATGAGATTGGCGGGGAATTTGTTACGGCATGGCCCTGGTTTTTGTCTCTGATTTTCGGGCGTCCTGATGATGCGAAAAACATGGCTCTGTTTAATCGTCGACTCTATTGGCCAGGGAGGTTGGCGAGCCGTATTCAGAGACCGCGGCCCGTACCGTAATCATGTTTTTTCGGACACCTTAACTTGCGATCTGACCCGAATCAAACTAAAATAAGGGGCTGTTGTACTCAAACATCACTTACTCCCTTTACCCTTATGAATTCTGATTCCTTCCATCAGCACGGCACGAACGGTCATACGACGCCCGACCATCTTCATAGCCCCTACGATCCCGACGGTACCGTCAATGCCGACAAGGTGGAGATATCGCAGGGGAGTGTACAGCATGTGCACGCCAGCGAGGTGCGCATCAATCAGAGCGGTGCCCAGCGCATCGAGGCTGATGATGTAGTTATCACGCAGAGCGGCGCCGGCCTGATCACTGCCTCTACAGTCAGAGTCAAGGAAAGCGGCGCCGGCTTAATCCTGGCCGAGCGCACTGAACTGAAAGAGACCTCTGTTGGCTTTATGCTTTGCGATCAGGCGCAGGTCCACAATAGCCGTGTGGCGGTGCTCATTGCCGGTGAAGTGCAAGGCGATGTACAAACCCTGATTGATGCGAAATCCGCGCTCGTTCTGGGGGCTGCTGCCGGCGTGCTTTTCAGCCTGTTCGGTTGGCTGCTTGGACGCAATCATACTTCTGATTCAAATAGCTAATTATCCATTATGAGGAGCGATAATCCATGGACTATGTGTTAAATGTTGAACCGCGGGCCCATACCGGCAGCCACGTCAAACAGGTACGTGCGCAGGGTATGGTTCCCGGGGTGATTTACGGGCAGGGCAAGGACGCGGCCCCGATTCAATTCAAGGAAATTGATCTGGTGCGCTTGTTGCGCCAGGGCGCTGCCAGCCAGTTACTCCAACTGAACGGATTGGGTAAAAACCCCCGGTTCGTCTTGTTGCGCGAAGTGCAACGCCACCCCACCCGTCGCAGTCTGCTGCACGCCGACTTTTACGAAGTGCAGATGGGCGTTGTCATCAGCACCGAGGTTCCGGTCCATTTCCAGGGCGAATCTTTGGCCCTGAAAGCCGGGGCGGTGCTCATCCATCATCTAGACGCTATTGAGATCGAGTGTCTGCCCCGCGAGATTCCGGAATCCCTGGTCGCCGATCTGGGCAAACTGGAGACCGTGGATGATGTGATCAAGGTTTCGGATCTGCCGATCCCCGAAGGCGTGACCTTGTTGCAGAACCCCGACGATATAGTGGTCAGTCTGGCCATTTCCCGCAAGCTGGCCGAAGGTGAAGCCTTCGAAGAGGAAGAAGAAGGCGGTGTTGTGGAGCCGGAACTCCTTTCTACCCGCGAAGAAGAAGAGGAGGAATAATCTTCTTTACTTCCTTGCGCTGTAATTGACCGACAGGACCAGGATCGATCTTCCTGGTCCTGTTTTTTTGTCTACGCCTGGTTACGGGCAATGGCGGCGCGTATGAAGGCGGCAAAGAGAGGATGGGGTTGGTCGGGCCGGGATTTGAATTCGGGGTGAAACTGGCTGCCCAACATGAAGGGATGATCTTTCAATTCAGCAATTTCCACCAGGCGTCCGTCGGGGCTGAGACCGCTGAAGACCATCCCCGCCTGTTCGAAATCCTGGCGGAAGGCGTTGTTGAACTCCCAGCGATGTCGATGACGTTCATGCACAACAGGTACGCCGTATGCCTCTGCGGCCCGGGTGCCCGGCTGTAGCTGGCAGGGGTAGAGGCCCAGGCGCATGGTGCCTCCCATATCGACGATGGCGCGCTGATCGGCCATGAGATCGATGACGGGGTAGCTGGTGGTAGGATCAAATTCGGTGCTGTTGGGATTGTCGTTCTGGTACAGGTGGCGGGCAAACTCGATGCACATCACCTGCATGCCCAGGCACAGGCCCAGATAGGGGACGCCGTGTTCGCGAGCATAGCGGGCTGCCACGACCTTGCCTTCCACGCCACGATAACCGAATCCCCCCGGCACCACAATGCCATCTGCACTCTGCAGGCGATCCAGACCCCGGCCCTTTTCCAGGTCTTCGGAGCTGATCCAATCGATATCCACGTCGTAGTTCTGATCAACGGCAGCATGAAACAGGGCCTCGCGCACGCTCATATAGGCATCTTGCAGTGAGACATATTTGCCCACCAGGCCAATGCGCAGGTGCGGCTTTTGTTGCAGGATGCGGGACACGAGATCGCGCCAGTCATCCAGCTGTGGTTCATGCGCCGCTAATTGCAGTCGCTCCACCAGATAATCGCCCAGACCGTAGCTTTCCAGGGTGAGGGGCACTTCGTAAATGCTCCTGGCCGTCACCAGGGGAATGACTGCCCGCGGTTCCACGTCGCAAAACAGGGCGATCTTTTCCCGGACGTCATCCTCCACCGGCACATCGGAACGGCAGCAGATTACATCGGGCTGAATGCCGATGCCGCGCAGCTCCCGCACGCTATGCTGGGTGGGCTTGGTCTTCAGCTCGTCGGTGGCGGCCAAATGGGGTAGCAGCGTGAGGTGGATGTAAAGGGTGTTTTCGCGACCGGCGTCCTTGCGCATCTGCCGAATGGCCTCCAGAAAAGGCAGGCCTTCGATATCTCCCACCGTGCCGCCGACTTCGATGATGGCCACATCGGCGGCAGTTTCTTTTACCACCATGCCAATACGGCGCTTGATTTCGTTGGTCACATGCGGGATCACCTGAATGGTGCCGCCCAGATAA
>JAJRXO010000630.1 GCA_024276255.1 Chloroflexota bacterium
CCAAAAGCCGCAAGCGCCGGGATACCGCCACCTGGCTTTGGGCAGATGTCCCCGTACTCCATGGGAATCATCCACAACGAGAATGGGTGCGGACACTGCGCCAGCACATCAACGGCCACCGACTAAATTGATACAGTCTCCTCAAATGGGTGTGTTTCAGTTTTGGGCAGGTTGTCCGATCGGAAGCATCCAGCGCTTGCCCCCCCATTTTCGCTGCTTCTTGACGACTGAAAACGGCTCAGGTATACTGCACAGCAGAGGATTCCTCATGCTCACTACGGTTCGCAGTCGGCTTCTCGTTCTTTTCCTCGGCTTCCTGTTTCTGGTCACAGGTTCGGTGATGGTTACGGTGATCGGGCTACGAGCCATGGCCGAGGATGCGTTGGTGATCAATCTGGCCGGCCGGCAGCGTATGCTGGTGCAGCAGATGACGCGGGAAGCCCTGGAGTTGCAGGAAAACTTCGGGGATTATTATCATCGCCAGTCGTTGGCGCGGGCGGCCGACACCTTCGACCGTACCCTGGGCGCCCTGAGCGACGGCGGCATCGCCCCCTATACGGACGATCGTATCGTGACTCTGCCCGCGGCACAAAAGCCGGAAGTGCGGGCGAAACTGGATGTGGTGCGGGAGCAATGGATGCCCTTCCGGCAGGAGATCGACACGGTCCTGCAGGCATCGACTTCCCAGCCCTCTGCTATCCAGGCCATCACAGCCATCAAAGGCGAATCCCTTTCCCTGGTGGCGGCCATGGACGAAGCCGTACGCGCCTTCCAACAGACTTCAGCCGCCAAGGTGCGGCGTTTGCGCTTGATGCAAATGCTCTTTTTGCTGGGAGCGGGCGTATTGGCCGTGCTGGGCTTTGCCTTTACCGAACGCACGATCGTGTTGCCCCTGCAGACGTTGCAGGGGGTGGCTCGCGATATCGGCGGGGGCAAGCTGGCCGCGCCCGTGCCCCTGAGGGGAAGGGATGAAGTGGGCGAACTGGCAAACAGCCTGGAAAGCATGCGCCGTCAGCTTTACGCCGCCCAGGAACAGCTGGAGGCCCAGGTGAGACGCCGCACGCGCGAGCTGGACGCCCTCTATCGCGTGAGCCAGGAGGTTTCTTCCCGGCTGGATCTCAATCATGTGCTGGGAACCGTGACCGAAAAGGCGCAGGAGCTCCTGCAGGCGCAGGTAGCGATCCTGTGCTTGCTGGATGATGGAGGATACGCCCTCGCGCCCGCGGCCGTGAGCGGCCCGCCGAATGCCATCGGCGCCACAGAGGAGCCCGTCCATCATTCGCCCGCCCGCCAGGTTTTGGCGGGCGAGCGGGCATTGCCCTGCGGTGTAAGCGGTTGTGCGGGCATCTGCAAGATCCTGGCCGCACCCTATCGAGCCGCACATCTGGCCGCCCCCCTGCGCATGGAGGATCGCGTGATCGGCGCCCTGTGCGTTGGGCATTCGCTGGCCGGGGCCTTCTCCGTCGAAGACGTGGACCTGCTCACCCGTATGGCCAGCTCGGCCGCGGTAGCCCTGGAAAACGCCCGGCTTTACGCACAGGCCGAACGCGTGGCCACGCTGGAGGAGCGTCAGCGCATCGCCGCCGACATGCACGACGGCGTGGCACAGACCCTGGGTTTTCTGGGAATTAAGATCGAGCAGGTGCAGGAGATGATTCAGGCGGATGACGTGGCAGGGGCTGTCGCCACCCTGGCTTATCTGCGCGATGCCATCGATCA
>JAJRXO010000631.1 GCA_024276255.1 Chloroflexota bacterium
CCCAGGGAGGGTTTCATTCGCCAGGCACAATCAACCGCTCTGTGCCACTGTTTCGACGATGATTTGCACAAGGTTAAAATCAGACTCCGCATTGATGTCCTCGATGTAGATATCGCCCGGCCATGCGCATTGCGAGCGAGGTTTACCCTGCTCAGCCAGAGCCTGACTGACACTGGCTATCGCCTGCGCATAAGTCGTGGCCAGATGGCGAAGATGTTGGGTGACATCTGTGACACCGTGCCGGCTCTGGCGGTCGATGGCGGTAGCGCCAATACCCAGGTAGAGCGGCAAACCATGCTGAACAGCCTGTTCAACGTACACAGGCAACGGCAGTTGATCAGCCGCCAATTTGATGACGAACTCGGGGCAGATTTCGCGCTTGAACGCGAACAGGGCCTCCAGCTCATGAGCGTTGGCCTGCATGGAGTCCTGTGGCGACGGCTGTGATCGGCGTGTACGAGATTTGCTGCGCCTTTGCCTTGCATCGGAGGATGAGGCAAATAGATGATCTCCTCGATAATTGGCTACGAACACTCGCCTCCCCCAATCTTTGTGAGCAGTTAAGCTGCGTACCGGCGGCACGGCGACCGAGATGCAACGTTGGGGTCCAATGAACATGGGCGAACCGGAGGCATCCGACAGTTCAATCCAACAATTTGGCGCCAGCCGTGTCAGGTGCTCGATCCATGGCTTGAATACCTGTTCAACCAATGTATCAAGAAAGACGTGCACGAAGTCGGGTTGTTGCATCAGCATCATCAACAGGGTCTGTTGCCCCAAAATATCAGCTGCCAGGCTATAGGGCGCGGACAGATGCTCCACAGGCTCGAGACCTGTAAGCTCAGCGAAGCAGAGCAGCATTTCATCAATGATGCTTGGGATAGACGAGCTGAAGTCAAGGGCGGGGACGTCATCCAGATATCTCCCGCTAAGCAGTGGTTCTCCAGGATCCGTCCCCGGCACATGCCCCTCCGGATAAAGCATGGCTTGCCCCAAAGCTTCGGCGCTGAAGGCGTAGGCTGGCCACCCCAGGGTTAACTTGCGTATACCCAAAAGTCGTTGCGTAAACAAGGTGGTGCGGACATAGCGGACCGGATCGGCTTTGTAGAAATCGGCTGAGCTCATGCCATAAAGCTCATGCATCACCCTCAGGGTCAACAGATGCAGCGAAACCGTGCACGTCACATGCTCAGGCGCGACGGGAGCGGCAAATGCATCATCGAATTGGCCAGCGATTGCGGCATCAAAGAGCTTCCGCAATCGCTGTGCAGCCCGTGCATCGCCTTGTTGCCAGGCATTGAACAGGGCATAATCTGGGGGAGGGGCATGGGTCGGGTTTATCATTGAATGTTTTCTCAAGAAGCTGTTTCAGAAAAAAGGTCATCCATACGTACCAGCACTTCCGCCCTGGTCCCCTGCCACGGCCCGGGGTTCTCCAGTTTGAGGCTTGTGAGGGCGGCGGCGAAGCGCGTGGCTTCGGCGGGCGCCATGCGCAGGCGGCAGCCAACGTAGGTGGCGAAACAGGTGTCCCCGCGACCGGTGCGGCCATTCTGACGACGAGGGGCGATGGGCGCCCGGTAGATTTGTCCGTCAGCATAGACCATCACCGCCCCGGGATAGGTGAGCACGACCTCGGACGGCCCCCACTGCGCCAGGGTGCGCACGATGACCTCCGGGTCCTGGGAACCGGTGAGGATCTCGCCTTCTGCCAGGTCGAGCTTGAGATAGTGCACGTGAGTCAGGCCGGTACGCTTCTCGGGCCAGTCACGAAACACGAGATTCTGGCCCTCGCGCACACGCACAAAACCCTGTACGTCCAGGGCCACGGGCGCCCGCTGCGTCAACTCCTGCATCAGGGCCAGATCCACCTCGCCGGCTGCCAGGGGTGCGATGATAATAACCCTGGCCTGCAGCAGGGGAACATCTGCCAGCCGGTACGCATCAGCGACCCGCAGGGCCCGCGCCTGACGCCGCTCCTGATCATCGCTTTGATATACATTTTCCATTTCGCTGGTCTGGGCACTGCTGATGACATGGACCTGTACACCGGCCGCCTTCATATCGACCAGCAGATCTTCGTCCCCCGGATGAATGCGTGTGACCACCATCGTGGAAAAGCCGAGACGGCCAAGGGGGATACTGCCATAATACACTGCACCGCCAGCACCGGTTTCAGTGCGTCCGCGGATGACCAAACGGTCACGCGTCACGTGACCAATCATCAGGATGTCTACGTTTTCAGGTTGCATAGGATAACTGTTTGGATATTGGGATTGGGATTGAATAGAATTGAAACACAGAGAATTAACGATAATCACTGAGACGCCAGACCTGACCCACGATCGTGGTGGGGCCATCTGGCCCGGGGATCGGGCGGCCGGGCGTACCCTGACCGGTGGAAATGTAGAGCTCGTGTTGGGGTGCGATGGTGATGTTCGTGGGCATGTCCAGGCCGTCAGCCAGCACACGGGGAGGGGAATGATCCGCAGGATACATCGTTACTCGACCGCTGAAACGCTGATAGCCGCCTGCCAGGGGCGGAGCATCAGGATCAAAGAGATCGAACGATTTGGGAAGCAGGTCGGCATACATGGTGGTCAATTCCACCGTGAAGATATTGCCCTGCTCATCGATGGCCACATCGACGACCGTGGTGAGGCCTGTGATCTCGTCGCGCATGTCGCCGGTTACCGGATCGACGCGCACCACTTTAGCGTCACCAGGGACAAAGGGCACATA